>NZ_JBFRGC010000022.1:0-249004 GCF_052115145.1 Paenibacillus sp. 2TAB26 | reverse complement strand
GGCACAAAGGAGAATTGAAGAATATTTGCATTTCTATAATAACGAGCGACCGCAGAGAAAACTAAAAAAACTGACGCCTGTTGCTTACAGACGTCAGCTTTCTGCCTAGGTGTTTTTTGCAATGTCTACAAATAGGGGTCTTGACCAATCGCATGAGGAGCGAACGCTGGATTTTTGTTTTTATTTTCTTTTGATTGCGTCAGCTGGAATTTTCCTTCGCCAAACAAACTGCTCGTCATGCGACAAGGAATCATGTATTGCGAAATTTGCTACAGAACCAATAACAATGCCGATAATTCCAAACATCCCCAATAGCCAAATGGCTAAATAGGCATACTCTGCTGCCAACAGCAACCGCCTCCTGCGCGCTTTCTATCATCGTATGCTGTTAATCGTGCCTTTAGTATTGTTTAAATTAAATCCACAATTAGGTCGCATGAAATAGCTTTAAGCAGCATATCAGAGCTGTTCCAGCGAGCAACGATTTATTGTAAAGAAGTTGATCGTTTTTGCCGATAATGGAATAAGGAGGTGTTTTATGGATATAGCAGCAGCATCAATTGCGATGAATCAGAACAGCTTAGCACTTGCAGCGAGCATCCGTGTCATGTCTTTAGCAAAGGAACAAGCTACACAGCAAGCGCAGGATATGGTTCAAATGATGAAACAAGCACAACCTCATTTAGGCCAAAGCATCGATATACAAGTTTAAACTGAACCCCCAAAGGCATAAATCGCTACTTGGGGGTTTTCCATCTTGAAACTGTTTCAAATGAAACTGATATGTTTAGTTAATCTAATACGAAGGCCTGCTTCTTTGAGATTGTTCAGAAAACTAACATTATCCTAATCTCATTGTTAAAAAATTCTAACAACCTTCGTTTATCCTTAATTTAACAAATGAAAAGTTGGAGGGATTATGATGAACATTTGCTTTTATCAACAAAGAATTGAAGAAGTACGAGCTGAAATGGTCGAGATATTTGGCGCGTGCAATAATTTTACAGATCAAGCTGTTCTCAAAATTAGCCAAGAACTGGATTTTCTCTTAAATCAATATTCCGGATGTTTAGCCAATCATTCAAATTAGCCCTTTCGCATGAAGAGGTTTTCTTATATTGCATGGAAGAATATGAAATTACGTTTCGGAGGTCTGATTGTGGAGATAAAATAAAAAGGACCCTTGCTATGCAAGGGTTCTGAACGTGCACCTACCTTATCAAGATTTCGCAGCATTCTCCTCTTCACTTCATAAGGCTCACGATCCTAACTGCCACAACGCCAATCGATTTCCCTGTTTTGATTTTCCCTCCTGCTTACTATAATTAACTACTTTACCTTGCCATGCTCGGCGCAACTCTCTCTTAAAAAAATGGAACAATCAACAGCCGCGATTAAAGTTAGCTTTTTCGGGATAAAAAAACACCCACAATAATGGGTGCTTGTTTCTACTATTTTAAAACGATTTGAGCTTTTTCCCCATCATCTTCAAGCTTAATTACAAGACTTTCATTGGAACTAGCTACCGAGTCTGGTACTTCGATTACAACAAAACCTTTTTTGCTCGCTAATGGTTTAATACTATTTTGACTCAAGTCTCCATCGATCATAGTTACAGTGTAATCATATTCATACTCGCCTTTAAAAATAGCTTTCATTCGAATACCATTTATCATTGCAGTAAAATCATTTGCCTCTTTACCATTATTGGTAACATTATAATTTAATACAATAAATTTATTGCCTTCATCAGCGCTTGAGGAAAACATATCACTACTCACTTTTTGATTAAACTCAAATGATTCAAGGGTAATTTCCCAAGTGCCTAATTTGAATTTATCACCTGGCTTGAAGGATGCTTCTTTCGGTTCCTCCGTAGGCGGAGTTTCCGTTTCTTTGGGTGTTTCAGTAGCCTCAGTCTCCTTGCTATCCACCGTGCTTGCTTGATTGTTATTCGAAGATTTGGCTGCATTATTTGTTTGTGATCCCCCGCATGCTGATAAAACAAGCAATATGAGTGCGAGTAATGTAAAGATTTGAACTTTTTTCATCAAACTCTCCCCCTTCAACAATTTCCTACATATTACCACAAATTCTAAGGCTTGTCTTAGAAATATTTGTCATACTACGTCAATTCTTTTTCAAGTAATTGATACCTATAATAGGTTGCTAAAAAATACTTTTAATAATTGCTCCATTTAATATCCATAAAATGGTATTTGTTGAAGTTTCTCATTTGCTATATCAAGCACCTTTTTACTGCCAGAGTGTTTTGAACTAATCGTTTCGAAATGGTATAGTAAGTTTATTGCTCCCAAGTTGACTTTTCAGCGAATTGTCCAGCGAATTGTCAATTACAGAGAAAGCGAATTCTTAGCATAGAGACGCGGCAGCACCTGCCTTTTTCGTCAAATATCTCAAAAGGAGGATAACAGCCCATGCAGGTTGAAAACTGTGTACCGTCTGGCATTCAACCCAAAGACACTGGCTTCGGCTACACATTGTCTGTTATTGGCGGCAAATATAAAATGACCATACTGTACTGGCTCTCCGAAAACAAGGTCATGCGTTTCAATGAGCTGCAACGGAGAATCGGCACTATATCCTTTAAAACATTAAGCGTGATGTTAAAAGAGTTGGAGACAGACGGCATTGTCAGCCGCGAGGAATTCCCACAAATCCCTCCCAAAGTTGAGTATTCCTTGACCGAGTTGGGGCAAACGATTATTCCGGTACTGGATATCATGTGCCAATGGGGAGAAAAAAACGGCATGCCAGCCGCGCAGGCGGCGACAATTCCGCTTTCGATATAAACACGCATGAACAAAAGATGTTGTCCCATAAGCTATGAAAATGGCTGTGGGACAACCTCTTTTTAATTTTCAAGAGACTGTCAACCAATATGTATAAACTTTAGTGACTTTTAACAGCTGCCGCTGGTAGCCCTCGATCATTTGTTCGTGCAGATTCCAGCAGATAAGCCAAGAAGGTCGAGAGCTCCTCCCCATTTCTGTCCCCACGACTTCACTAGCAACAGGCTTTACGTTCCCCATTCTTCCACAAACCGATCCAGTTCCGCCACTCAGACAAGCAGGATGACTTGGCCCCATTTGGTGCTTGCCAAAAAACCATTTGAATGGATAAATTATTCATCCCGTGTCCAAAATTCAAGTATTGACTCTCATACAAACATGAGATATATTTATTTCGTAACTTATTAAAATTATTAAAATAACTATTTAAAAATAATAAAGGAGAATTGTAAAAAAATATTCGCAGGTCCACAAAATAATTTAACACAACGGAGAATAGACATGGTTTTTCTTATTTTAATTTATTTGGCCTTTATCAGCCTTGGATTGCCCGACTCCCTGCTTGGTTCATCCTGGCCCATCATGAATACGGATTTGGGTGTTCCCATCGGAAATGCGGGAATTGCATCCAGTATTATTTCCATAGGCACCATTATTTCAAGCTTGCTCTCATACAAGTTGATTCGGGTCATTGGCACAGGCAAGGTAACGATTATCAGTGTCGCCATGACTGCCGCTGCACTACTTGGTTTTTCGCTTTCGCCTTCCTTCATTTGGTTATTGGCTTGTGCGATTCCGCTTGGTCTTGGGGGCGGAGCCGTTGATGCCGGACTGAATAGGTTTGTGGCCGAGCATTATGAAGCCAAACATATGAACTGGCTGCACGGTTTTTGGGGTGTTGGAGCTATGCTAGGCCCTATTTTGTTGTCTACGCTCGTATTGTGGGGAAATACGTGGAGAAGCGGTTATTTTACTATATCGATGGTACAGTTTTCATTAGTTATGTTACTGCTGTTTTCTCTTCCAATGTGGAGGAAATTTGAAGGCCCGTCAACGAAGCCGGCTAACGAAGATCTGCAATCCAAAGAGAAGCCAGGACTGCTCGCTTCGCTGAAAACAAAAGGTGCTATCTTTGGGATGTTATCGTTCTTCCTGGTTTCTTCAACGGAAGCTTCCATGATGCTATGGGGATCAAGTTATTTGGTGAAAAACGAAAGCATTTCGCCTGAAAGCGCTGCAGGTTGGGTATCCTTATTTTTCTTGGGAATCACGGCCGGACGGATGTTAAGCGGCTTTATCTCTATTAAGTTGAGCAATGAGGCGCTGATTCGCCTTGGAACCATTCTTATGATTTTCGGATTTTTTATCATGCTGTTGCCGCTTCCGACGATTTTAGCATTAATCTCATTCATTATTGTTGGGACAGGGCTTGCGCCGATCTATCCATCCATGCTGCATCAAACGCCCATTTATTTTGGGCAGCATAACGCACAGGCGGCTATGGGCATGCAAATGGCATTTGCCTATACCGGTACTACGTTGGTTGCACCATTGCTTGGACAACTTTTTGCGTACGTCTCCTTCTCCTTAATGCCTTATGTGCTCCTCACCTGCGGCGTAGGATTGCTGATTTGTAGGGAAATGCTAATGCGGGCTTATAAAAGGAAAGCTGGCGTTCACAAAAACACTTCTTTGGAGACCTAAGTGTTTGAAGTAGCAGGCCGAATGCTCCAGCTTTAAATGTAGAAAGGCGGATGAATGATGCGAATTGAACATGTCGCAATCTGGACCAAGGACCTTGATATGATGAAATCGTTCTATGAGAAATTTTTCAACGGCATCGTAAATAAAAAATATGTGAATGAAAAAAAACAATTCCACTCGTATTTTTTGACCTTTGAATCAGGTGCGCGTTTGGAATTGATGCAAAAACCCGAGCTTGCGGAGTTGGAAACTGCCGATTATTACGGCATAACCCATTTTGCTTTTTCAGTCGGTTCTGAGGAAAAGGTGAATGAATTGACGGATCGCTTAAAGAAGGAGGGCTTTCAGGTTTTGGATGGACCGCGAACAACCGGTGATGGGTATTACGAAAGTGTTGTGCTTGATCCAGAAATGAATCGGTTAGAAATCACGATTTAAACGTATTCTTCTATCTCCGTCACACCCCAATCGGTGACAATGGGCTAGTCCGGACTCAGATGTTGGAGAAAGGAACCTATGAAACATGATTCATGCCTTCTCGTTTGAAAAATATAAACCGAAAGAGGGAATTAAAGATGAAAAAGATGAATATTGGCCTTCAATTGTATACACTTCGTGAAGAGATGGCGATCGATTTCAAAGGAATGCTGAAGAAAGTGGCCGAGCTGGGTTATGAGGGGGTTGAATTTGCAGGATATGGCGGTCTTCCTGCCGATGATCTGAAGGCGCTATTGGATGAACTCGGCTTGAAAGGATTTAGCAGCCATCTTTCTCTGCACGCGCTTCGTGCTGATCTGCAAAAAGAGATTGATTACTTGAAAGCCATCGGCGCTCAATACATGGTCTGTCCTTATCTTTTCCCTGAAGACCGACCGAAAAATGCAGACGAATGGCGTACCTTATTTGTAGAGCTTGAACAAATCGGGAAGGAAGTTCAAAAACAGGGACTCATTTTGGGTTATCACAACCATGAATTTGAGTTCGAGGGCGTAGTAGGCGATAACAATCCTTTTGAAGCCATGTTTGCAGAGACAACTCCGCAAGCTGTTCAGGTGGAGATGGACGTATGCTGGGTGCAATTTGCAGGCAAAGATCCTCTTCAGTACATCGACAAATATGCCGGCCGTCTCCCCTTGCTTCATCTAAAAGATTATAGCTTAGACGACCAAAGACAGATGGTTACATTAGAGCTTGGCGAGGGCGTAGTAGATCTGCCAGCCGTAATACAAGCAGGTGAGCAAGCCGGAGTCGAGTGGCTGATTGTGGAACAGGATTTTTGTCAGAGCCCTCCGCTGCAAAGCATTGAAAAAAGCTATGCATGGTTAAAAAGAAACTATCTTACCTAAATGAGGTTTTATTTCAATGAGTATGGGACAAACAGCTAAGCCAAGAGCAGCTCCTTTGTCTTAAAAAGCTTTGCGATTTTAATCTACCTTATTTCAATTGAAATACAACGACTCTCGTCGTTGTCTTTTTTTGATTAGATGGAAAAACACTACACAGCGAAGACGTTTCCTGTTACTTGGTTGGGCCAGGAATCGCTACGCACTATCTACTTCACCCAAATTATCAATTATTAATTCTAACTGGACGACTCACTTGAATTAATAAGTTTGTTTATCGTTTCAGATAGCTCTGATTTCGAGAATGGTTTTAATAAATAATCTCTAACTCCTAGTTGCATTGCTTTGCGAAAGTAAATGTGTCCGCTGAGCCCCGTCATTACAATCCATTGAGTATCTAAAAATCTATTACGATAGCTCTCAATAAACGTCATTCCATCCATCCCCGGCATGATAATATCTGTGAGTATGATATCCATATGATCCTCTTCCATAATTACAAGAGCCTCTTTGGTAGAAGAAGCTTCATATACGTTGAAATCTGGAAAACTCTTCATTAGGGTGCGTTTAACATCACCTTTTATTATGAAATCATCATCAATAATCAGAATATTCATGACCTTACTCCCCTATCGTTGAAAAGATTCAAGTAAACGCGGGTTCATCAGAACCTTTTCACCATAGAAGTCTACTTTAATAAATTTATCTTAGATATATTCGTTGTCTTGTCGATAATTTCCGAGCAGACCAGACTGATATGCTGCTATCGCCTGAGCAATCAAACCATGAAGGATGTCGGAATCTAAATCACTTTCATAATTAACAACAGGGAATATTTTTCTCAAACCCTCTGATGGTATCGCTTGCTCAATCGCTTCTTTTAAAGCTTCGGAAAAAAAATCACCGTAAAGAACAACGTATGCGGGATTGATTGTCCCACAAAAAATACTGATTAATTTAGAAATGGCAGCACCTAGCTCTTTGGGGTCATCATAGTTAATCGTTATCCAGTCAACATCGATCGGAAGCAGATTGACTTCACCAGCATAACCAACGACCCCTTTATGAATGCTGCCATCAATTACAACGCCTGCACCTGGACCAAACGTACGAGGGAAATAAATGCCGACAATAGAGGATACTTTTTCTGTATGTTGGCTAAAGCCAAAAGCTGCTGCATTGACATCATTCTCAACAATGACCGGTATCTTATACTTATTCTGAAAATATTCTGTAAAGGAAGTCCCTTTTAAAGATGTAAAGTCGTTTTCCAAAATAATACCATTACGCTCCACACCCGGCAGTGAAAAAGCAACAAGACTTATAGTCGAATAGTTTCGCAGGGCCTCATCGATCATCTGATCAAAACTAGAGAGTTGGATGGTATCAAACGGCTCCTCTGCGTCCCATACGCGTTCCCCGTAAAGATTCCCGATACAAGCACTGATAATATTTTTCCCGTTGCGTACCCGCGCCGATAGCCCCAGCACATGCGCAAATTCTGCATTAAAGCTATACGCTTGAGACGGCCTTCCTCCCGTCGCTGAATACATTTTACCGAGTTTGACTTCTCCGCTTTCTACAAATCCATTCAGTATGTTCCCAACGGTAACAAAGCTTAAGCCTGTCGTTTGAGCCAATTGTTTAATGGTGGAAGTTTTGGATGAACAAAGGCTCCAAAGAACTGTTTGTGAATTGCTCTCTTTCATGTCCAGCATATTTATTCCCATAAAAACCCCCGGCTTATTAACTCTGATTTTCATTTTATAATGTTGCAATCCGCCATAAATTCCTGACTTTGAATCATGATATCCGTTTCTATTTTCCGAATCACTATGCATGAATCTCCTGCGGCAAGCGAGTCAGGTGGATTATCTTTTAGTATAACATTTCCTGCACCTGTTGTTTTTCTAAACATTAGCTGATGTAATACCCGATTTCGTTAGATAATTCAAGCTCTCTTTTACACAATCAAAGGCGTCCTTCTGCCAGTTTTCTTGCTCGACCAGACCCCATTTCACACCGGTTCGATGACAAGCCTCAAATATGGGCAACCAATCAATCCGACCTTGGCCAAGTGGAACCAAATATTCTTTCCCTTCGGTTGAGAGTGCATAATCTTTAAAATGGCATATGTCTACTCGCCCTTGATACCGTTCCATTAAAGCCACAGCGTCCTCACCTGCCCGAACAGCGTGATACACACATAAGGTTAAGCCCACTTCAGGCAGCTGTTCCATAACGATATCTATGGCACGAATGCCATTTATGTACTCATAGTTGAACCAGAGCGGATGGAAGGTGAGTGCGATACCATGTTCACCCAGCGTCCTAGCCATTTGGTCCAGCGCGTCGCAAAATTCCACGATGCCTTCCGGTGTCATTAACTCGCGCGGGATGGTACTGACACATAAAGACTTACTTTCCCACAGTCTATTCATCGTGATATAGTAATCCAGATTATTTTGCACCACGGTAAAATCTTCTTGCGTTGCGATACATTTCAGCCCTGTTTCTCGCAAAGCTTTTGCCGTGAATGCCAGAGGTACGGCAGGATCGATCCATTGCAGCTGTACATCGTGATACCCCATATTGTGCAGTCTACGGAATGTATGTTGTACTTCATCTTCTGTCGTGAGATAAGGTCTAAGACTTGAAGCTTGAAAGCCAAATGATGTCATAATTCACCCTCCAAGTTTATTGATTGGTTATTAAAATGAATTTAATAAATATAATTTAACTATACCCCTGTCTGCATAAGGAGTCAATGTCTTATGTATTAACTCCTCACTATCCCATAACTTGTTGAAAGAAAGCAGCAATAGACGCAAAAAGAAAAGGAGTTAAGCACAGACAAGCTGCTTAACTCCTTTTCTCATTTAGACATTCATCTTCAATGAATATCCGATGTATCCCGCGGATCCTAAATTTCCACTTATGGGACYACCTCTTTTTGTTTCTTCACTAATTAAAGACTATCAATAAAATCAACATAACCCTGCGCGCTAATATCTAATTTCCTTAAGTAATCTGGATTTCCTTCCGTCTCGTATTCTGCGCCATAGAAGGCATAGAAGGAACGATAATCGGCGCCGCAATATAAAAATGTCGTGTCAAAGGGAGATAGGAGTTGGTCAAGTCCGTAACGTAGTTTCCCTTCTTCGGTAAAGTCTTTTTCCCGTCCACCAGCGGTTACAGCTAGGGCGGTTTTTCGATTTCTTAATTTATCGCCCTTTGACCCGTATGCCCACCCGTAAGTTAGCACCTCGTCAAGCCATTGTTTAAGCAGCGGTGGAGAACTGAACCAGTAAACAGGGAACTGCAAAACTAAATTGCTATGCGCTTCAATCAACTGTTGTTCCTTTTCCACGTCGATTTTTCCGTCGGGATAGGCTCCGTGCAAATCGTGAACCGTATATTTGTCGGGATATTTACGAAGCTCATCCGCCCAGCTTTTATTGACGATGGATGCTTCCATGTTTGGATGTGTAATGATAATAAGTGTTTTCAATGTATTGCCCTCCTTGAGCGGTATTTGTTTCTGAACTAGAGTATAGATCGCATCGCCGCATTGCGGAAGTATGCACTTTTAGTTCACCTACTTACCATAAGGTAAGTACTGCACCGAACAGTTAGTCCCAAAATGTTAATCGAATCTTTTAAAAAATCTTTAATGATTTGAATGGGAAATGGAATGCTTAATGTGGTCAAGGAGAGAATGTTGAGGAGAATCTGAGGGTTAAGGTATCGCAGTTTTGAGTATAAAAACAAAAAAAGCCTTGATTATCAAGGCTTCCGAAGTTTAAGTTATGGTGATCTGAACAGGGTTCGAACCTGTGACCCCTACCCTGTCAAGATAGTGCTCTCCCAGCTGAGCTACCAGATCATGTTAGCGACAATTAATAATATATCAGGTGTAAGACGCCAAGTCAACATATTTCTTTACAGATTTTTCTGACTCTCCACTCTCATCACGATGTCTCCACAAAAGTGGAATCGGTCATAATGATTGTATAATAATTGCAACAATTTGTCTTTTAACGACGTCAAGTAAGTGCTGCAGCAAAAAAAAGAAGAGGTGACCGTATGAAAAGACGATTGATACTGACAATGACACTGGTTGCAATGATGCTCTTCACTCTTGGACAATCTGTATGGGCTTTCAAGGACGTTAAAAATGACGTAAACGAGCATAAAATTAACGAGCTTAAGAAGATGGGCATAATAAGCGGAGATAAACATGACAAGTTTAATCCTAAAGGCAAGCTCACTTATGCCGAAGGCGTTTCTTTGATCGTTAAAGGGCTAGATATTAATATCAACCATATCCGCTTCATTAAAGAACCTAAAGCAAGCGACTATTTTACAAACATAAAAGATAACGCTTGGTATTCGCAAGCTTTTATCATCGCGAGTATTAATGGTCTAGAAATTCCAAAAACGGTCAAAGCTAACGACATCATGACCCGCGAGCAATTTGCTCATCATTTGTTTAAAGCGATGATGACGAAAGGCGATTACGCCTTTATTGAAATTTTCATGCAGTTGGAAGATGCGGCTGATGTGAACAAAACCTACATGGACAGCATTCAAAAGCTTCTCATAAGCAAAATCGTCACATTGGATAGTGCGAACAAGTTTTATCCTAAAAAAGCTATTTTGCGCGGTGAAGCAGCAGGCTGGCTATATGACGCCATTACATTTGTAAAGGAGACGGCTCCGATTCCAACTAAGCCTGAGCAACCGAGCCTCGACCTGAAGCTTTCGATTGAGGCGGTAAACCCGCAAATCAATAAAGTAACCGTAAGCACTCAAGTAGGACATCCCGGTTATGGTTTCCGTATTACCTCTATTGCTTTCGAAGGAGATCAAGCTTTCATCAATGTAGAATTGGTCATGCCTGATCCTGATAAAATGTATCCTCAAGTTATTACAGACGTATCCGCCTCCACTTATATTGATGCAAAGCTAAAGCCAGTACTCACCCAATCCTCGCAATCTACGGAATCAAGTGAATCGTCAACAGGCAAAACGATCATCATCAATTAAAACAAAAAAGACTTCTCTACCTGTCTTATTAACCATCAGACAGTTGAGAAGTCTTTTTTTTATTTGCTTTCAAGCTCATTCAGCATCGGAATCGACCAGTCAATCGGCTCGCTTCCAATCGATTCTAAGAAACGATTTGTCCTGGAAAATGGTTTGCTTCCAAAAAAACCTTTGCGCGCTGCAAATGGGCTTGGATGCGGTGAAATAATTAAATGATGCTTGTCCCCATTAATATGCTTCGCTTTCGCTTCTGCATTCTTGCCCCAAAGTATAAATACCACGGGCTTCCCCCTATCGTTTAGAGCGGCAATAATCTGATCGGTAAATTGCTCCCACCCTATTCCTTGATGAGAATTAGGTTTGCCATCCTCCACCGTAAGCACTGTATTTAGAAGCAGCACTCCTTGCTTAGCCCATGAAAGCAAGCTTCCATGGTCAGGCACAGTGGCCCCTACATCCGACTCCAGCTCTTTGTAAATGTTTTTTAGTGAAGGAGGTACCTTTAATCCTGGCTGCACGGAGAAGCTAAGCCCATGCGCCTGCTTTGGTCCATGATAAGGGTCTTGTCCTAAAATGACCACTTTCGTCTGCTCATAGGATGTATGATGAAGTGCATTGTATATATTTTCTGCATCCGGATAAACCTTGGTCGTTTTATATTTTTCTGCCAATATGGCAAAAAGCTCTTGCATATAAGGCGCTTCAAGCTCACTCTGCAATTTCTGCGCCCAATCATTTGCTAACGTATTCATAATCATTAATATCCCCTTCAAACGCAATCGTTTTTGAATAAGCAGCCTTTGTTAGCTCTGCTTATCAAACCAATTATAAAAAACTTGATTAATATATTGTCCAGTAAGCAAATATGGAACCGTCTCTTTTTCTACAAACGACTCTTTTCCTTGAATACTAAAATAAAGCCATAAAGCAATTCCTTCGGAAAACGAATCAGGCTCGTAATCAGCTTCATTTAATAGGCCTGAAATGACAGTCATACAGTCCTCTATCGCCGCTTCCCCTTCAGAATGATACGTTTTAAGCTTTATTTTCAAATAGGAATAGACATAAGGAAACTCCTTGTTTCCACCCAGAGAAGAGCTGTAAAGCGCTGTAGAGATCGCAGCTGCCATTATGCCGGTTTTCCACTGCTCCGCTTTTTCCGTGAGTGATACATCATCCTTAAACCGATTTAGAAGATCATTGTAAAGCGTGTCCTTTAAAGAGAATATCTCCGCATAGAGTCGACGCGCGCTTAGCTTAAGTGAAGTCTCCTCGTTCTTGTGCTGCATCAATCATCCACCTACTTCCCTTATCGCTCAGGTATTTCAATACAACTCTTAGTTTACTTCATTCAAAATAGAGAAAGCAAAAAAGTTTCCTCATTAAATATCGTGGCAAATGCCAACAGTATAATAAAAAAAGCCCGCTGCATGATATCGCAACGAACTCATAAGACCGCTTAATCAGAATGCACCACTCCTGTTCCTGCTATAAAATCATGAATCGCTCTTTTGTCCTCTCGTAAACCGACCATAAAGGCGCTGACGATCACAGCAATACCTAATGTTAATCCATAAACAAGTCCACCGACAACATTACGCAATAACATGGTGCCTATACCTGGAGGTGAGCCATCCAGCTTTCTAATCTGTACGCCGCATATCCTTTTCCCAATGGTATAGCCGCTCCAAAATACCGGAACCAGTAACGAGTAAAGGAATGAGACCGCATCTGTAAAATAATCTCTACCTTCATTACCTCCTGTAAATAATAATGAAATAATGGCTAATGGAATGCCAATAATAATGCCATCCRGCAATGAAGCTCCTAATCGAATCCAAAAACCTGCGTTCATGCCGAGTCCCCTCCAGTATTACATCATTAATGTTACTCCCTTATTCAGACACATTCCTATTAAAACTTACGCTTATCAGCTCCGATGTATACCTTAATCCATTCGCCTATCCTTAAAGTAAAAAATATTTCGAGGATTTCCCATTTGAAGACTAGCCCATCTCTTTTTTGACGATGATTAAAATAATGAAAGAAGGAATATAATCTGGAGGATAGATTTTGTGGATACTACAACAGAATTGCTAATAAAAAGAGCATATGCCAATCCCCGTTTAAGACAAAACATTATGAACAAGAGTATGATTTGTTTGTATTGTGATTACTCTGGTTTCGTTGCGCAAAATAATCATGGAGCAGCTTGTTGCTTTGTCTTCAATAGAACAATACGCGTTACCGCCAAAAAAATTATGATGGAACATATTGAAGGTTCCAATTACGGTGAATTGCTTGCTGTTCGTTACAGTCTTGAAATACTTGCAAGTGCGCTGACGGAGTATGAGCCGAAATTCGCTATTATCTATACTGATTGCAGTCAAATCGCAAACATTTTATCAAAAGATTATTTTTCTCATTCACATCATAAAGATGCTAGAGATGAAATATTGGCAGCTCTACATCATTTAAATAATATGTATCCCAGCGTTCACATACAAATAAAATACATAAGCAAGCACAAGAAAAACAATACCCTCCATAGGTTAGCCCATAATGCTGCGAGACAAGCTGCTATAAATTAATTACTGCCAGCCTCTAATTTACTTAACAGCTTTAGAAATTAACATATAAAATTAAATTGCTAGATATTAAGTACCTAACGATAAAAAAACCTCCTTTGTTTAGAACTGACAAGTCAGATTCTATAAAGGAGGTTCTTTTATCGTTCGTACATCTTATGTACTTCGTGAAAACCATTGACTCGTCAATGTCTTCGAGGTATGCCGAGGACGGGAATCGAACCCGTACGATGGTCACCCATCGCAGGATTTTAAGTCCTGTGCGTCTGCCAGTTCCGCCACCCCGGCATGTTGTAAAGGTTTTGCTTATGGTGGGCCCTGAGGGACTCGAACCCCCGACCAATCGGTTATGAGCCGACCGCTCTAACCAACTGAGCTAAGGGCCCTCGAAAAACGTATATTTCAACGTATTCATCGAAAGGTTGGTTGCGGGGGCAGGATTTGAACCTGCGGCCTTCGGGTTATGAGCCCGACGAGCTACCGGGCTGCTCCACCCCGCGACGTATATCCATTTGAGCAAAGCCAGTTGAATTGGCGACATAAAATAATATACTATATAGGTGTGTTTTAAGTCAAGCAAAATATTCTAATTTATTTTCTTTTTATTTTTTATGGTATAAACCTCACGCCGTATCGCCCTTTTCGGGATCGAAATACCTCTACCTCATGCGGAGTTTCATAGCCATACATCCAACCGTCATTCTCCATTCTCCTAACCAAACAACCCGCTTGAAATTTGGTTTCATATAGGCGAACCCAATATACCCATCTCATGTCATCCCTCCACTATCTTATTGGAGAAGCTGATGCTTATCACTCCAATAAAGGCTGTATACATTAGAATACCCCAAAATTGGGATCATACATGCAAATGGGGTATACTCAAAATAGGTCATTTCGAAGGAGCTGAAGACCATGTTATATGGAATTGTTGTTTTCCCCGAAAAGCATGTACAGGACTTCGCTAATAGCTGGCGAAGACGCCATGATCCGCATTACACAGCTGTACCTGCTCATTTGACAGTACGATACGCAGAAGATTGGTCAGACGATGAATTGCAGCTAGCAGTCGCTCATTTAGAGCAAACCACATCTAAGCTGCCTGCTTTCTCTATCCATTTGAATCGTGTATCTACTTTTTTCCCTGTAAGTCATGTGCTCTATTTAGCGCTTGAAGACACCGTTTCCATGCAGAAGCTCCAGGAGAGCGTGTGCAGCGGTCCGCTGGCCATTGTCGAGCCCAAATATGTTTACACGCCACATGTCACGATAGGGCAAGAAATCTCAGCTGATGAGCTGCATGATTTATTCGGAAATCTGCGCATGCAGTCCATTGATCTTACTTCGAGAATTGATCGCATACATCTGATGTATCAGACCGAGAACGGCTCTTGGACCGCTTACCAGTCCTTTCTATTACGAGGTTAGACAAAATATTAAGGAAAAAGCCCGCAAACGACGCAGAGGTCGATTACGGGCTTCTTTCTTATTTCAAATTATCTAGGCATCGGCATAATTTCGACTCCGCCGCCGTTGCCTTCTCCAGTTGGATTGTTTTTAATTTTTTCCAAAACCGCGTTTCCACGTGTTTCCCACTCAGCTAGTGCTTCACGAGCCGATTTTTTCTTCTCGATTACGGCCTGGAACAATTCATAGCCAGGTTGTTGAGCTTCCCATGCACCTGGTTTCTCACGGAAGATTTTGTCCGTATCTACAGCTGGCATTGGTTTAAGTGAAGTAAATGCGTCAATGTTGTACTGCAAACCGCCGATTGGCGTCAAAAATTCCTTACGTGCAACCATTTCATAAAGACTTCTCGATTTCAGCTTAGCCCATTCCTTGCTGTTGGAGAACTTGATGAAATCCCAAGCGTCTTTATCGTTTTGAGCTTTGTTGTTAATACCCATCAACTGGCTCAATGAAATACTGCTGCCTACTTCAGGATCGCTTGGAGAAACGGGAACTGTCACAACGTCCCAATCAACAGCTTCAAAATCTTTAATTTTCGATGCGTTGTCCGAAGCTCTCTTAAGCTCATTGATATAACCATAATCACCAATCGTCATCGCAATTTTGCCTTTGATGAACAAATCACCATAGAATGGGTCATTGCCACCTTCCGCGTTTTGCTTCTCATACATTTTATTCATAAATTCTTGTGTTGGAATAACTTCTTCTTGATACAGCGATGCAACAGTGCTCCATACATTTTCCCACTGATCGCTATTGACGAGCATTTTCTCGCCTTTGTCATCCCACATTTTTAGCTGCAATGCTTGGCTATAAGACTGCGCATTGCTAAAGCCGTCGTTGGACCAACGATTGAAGGAGAATCCAAATTTACGGTCCACGCCTTCACCTTTAGCCACTTGACGTGCTAGGTTAAGAACTTCAGTCCACTCCATTTTGTTTGTCGGAGGAGTTACACCAGCTTCAGTAAACATTTTTTTGTTGTAGTATAGTGCAGAAGAGTTAAAAGTTGGCGTCAATGCATACAATCCGCCGTCACCAGCAGCTTTAATGCCTTCAACAACAGTTGGAACATAATCCGACAAGTCGAATTTATCTTGTGCTATTAGCGGATCCAGCGGTTGCAGCAAGTTGTCTTGTGTCATCCGACGAAGCATATTGTAATCCAGAACAACAACATCGACTGGATTTGATCCAGTTAGCATTTCTTTCATTTTTTCATACGGATCTGGCTGCTTTGTTGGCTTTGCAGGATCTTGCTGTTCAAAGCGTTGATCATCATAGTTGATTGCGCCTACGATTTGGAACTCAATGTTAGGATGAGACATTTCATACATATCCGTGTATTGCTGACGGAAATACGGCTCATTATCCGCACCGCCATAAAGCACGCCAATACGTAAAACCCGTTTTTCTGTAGAGCTGTCTGAGCCGCTGCTGCACGCTGCTAGCAGGCCAATAAGCAAGGTAAGTGTTAACGATACTAAAGTAAATTTGCGAATTCGCTTGCCTGACAATCTTTTATTATTCATTTGATTTTAACCCCCTAGTGATTTAGGCGGAGTAATAATAATCCGCTCGCCGTCAAATTCCATCGTTGCTTTGTCTTTAATATTAAGAGCAGATAAATATTCCTTAGGCACTTGTAAACGTCCAACGCGATCTACCACGACATAGGCTTCATGCACAGACTGCAGTCCGCTGCTTACAGCTGGAAGCTCTGCCTCACCTCCATCAAGATTAATATTCGGATTGCGTTTAATGAACTCAGTGCTCGTCAAGCCATCGCGAATGGCAACCACTCGGTCTACCTTGCCAGCAAGCGTCAAGTCATGCGTTACAATGACGATGGTAATACCGATCTCGCGATTCAACCTGCGGAAAATACCCATAATCAAATCGGATGTAGCCGTATCAACCGAACCTGTCGGTTCATCCGCAAGCAGAAGCTTCGGACGATTCGACAATGAAATCGCAATGGCAACCCTTTGCTGCTCACCACCTGATAATTGATGGAGCTTGTTATGCATTCGCTCCTTCAAGCCAACCCATTCAAGCAGCTGCTTCGCATATGAGCGATCAACCTTCCCCGAAAGCATCATCGGCATTTCTACATTTTCGAGGGCAGTAAGATAAGGCAGCAGGTTTCTGGCATTATTTTGCCAAATAAATCCTACCGTCTCCCTCTTGTATTTCACTAGATCCTCTTCGGAAATCTTCAGAAGATCCCATGGACCTACATGCACCTGGCCGGCTGAAGGGCGGTCAAGACCGCCCAGCGTATTCAGAAGCGTCGATTTCCCGCTGCCGCTGTTGCCGATAATAGCCATTAGCTCGCCTTCGTTTACTTTTAGGTTCAAGCCTTGCAGGGCAACGACCTCTAGATCGTCTGTCTTGTAAATTTTCACTAGACCTTCGCAATCGATCATCGCTGTTGTCATCGTTCTTCTCCCATCTTGACCGCTTGATGCACTCTAAGCCTGCGTATGTGCAGGAAGAGCAGCAATGCGCCGGTCAGCATCATAAATCCGACAACTATGAACAATTGGTTCGTATCGCTAGACTCGAATATGACTCGGAAAGGCGGTACTGTTTCTGCAACGTTTTCTGTCGTTTGCAAGAATGGAAGGAAGAGCAAGCTCACACCTTTACCAATTAACACCCCAAGTCCAATCGCAAGTCCTGCTGTAAATAGCTGCTCCAGAAGCAGCATCCCCGTAAGCTGTCTTCGCGATAATCCCATTGCCCGCAATACCCCGAATTGGACAACGCGCCCTGAGAGATTAAAGAACCAGAATAGAACGTAGCCAGCTAATGTGATGATGACCGAAACAAGGAAACCTAAACTCAATATTCCGAATACGCCGCCCCTAGTTGGAAGCTTCGATTGAATGATTAGCTCGCTTCTTACATCTTTAATAGCTGCTATCTCCACCCCAGCCTTTTGCAGCGCTTCAACGATCGGAGCTACTTTAGCATCAGGCTTCATCTTCAGCCAAACCTCATAAGGAATAAGCGGAAGCTGGTCATAAATATAATCTAAATTCGTGATAATAAACGGAGATTTATCTGGATATTGGCTAGGCCAATAAGGCAAAATGCCAACGACCATAAAATCCACTTTACCTTCGGCGAATCCAACTGACACAGGATCTCCGATTTTTAATTGATATTTCTCTGCTACTTTCGAAGGAATAAGTGCCGCATGCTCATATTTACCCAAGTTATTTAAATAATAATTCGGATGAACTGGGTACAAATCATTGCGGAACCAGCCGACCTTGGCAAAGTCGACATTATCAATTCCCATTACGGTTCCTTGACCAATCGATTTGCCTGAAATGACCACGCTGCCCTTCGTCTGTAGTACACGAGCAGCCGCTTCTACGCCTTCAAGGGAACGGAATAGCTCAAATGGAGGTTCACTGAACAACATCTTTGAAGGTATGGTTTGACCGCCACCGCCTCCGCCGCCTGAACCACCGCCGTTGCCTCCTCCACCATTTCCGCCGTTTCCACCGCCGCCAGAACCGCCGCCATTGCCTCCACTGCCGCCGTTACCACCATTTCCGCCGTTGTTGCCAGGCGTCGTGGTAATTTCCGGAGAGCCTTCCCATACCGTTTGAATGGTTACATCTGCTCCGTATTTATACAGCGTACGTTCCGTGGAGTTCAAATCAATCGTTCTAGCTGCCGATGCGTTATAAACACCAAGCCCCAACGTCAGCACCAATAGAATCATCAATGGGTAATATCCCTTGGATGAACGTGAAAGCTGAGTCAGCGTCAAATATAGCGGAACCGGTAAAAATTTGCGTCCTAACCATGTAAACACCTTCAAAAGCCATGGGAATAATCTTAAGAAAAACAACCCAAATGCAAAGATTGATAAGGCAGGAACAAAAAATAAAAATGGCTGTACGTTTAATTGATCCGTTGTCATGCCTGTTTTGAATGTCAACATTTGGCGCTCATTGAACATATACCAGCCATAACCAGCAGCGGCAATTAACAAGACATCAAGATACCAACGCTGCCAAACTGGCTTGCGATCAGAACGCGCCAGATCCTGCTTATAACTTACGATTGAAGATCTTGCATAAATAACAGCTGGAATAATGGTCGCCATAAGCGCTAGAAAGACTGCAGCTCCACCAGCAATAATGGCCTCTGTAGAGAAGCCAACCGGTATGGACTTCCGATTAACGAAAGAAAGGAAGCCATTGGCTGATCCGATACTCTTCGCCATGAACCAACCGATAAACGGACCGCTTCCAAGCGCGATCCCTCCAAGCAGTAGTCCTTCGAGCAAATAAATCCATATGATTTGCCGTGTGCCGGCCCCCCTGCTTCGAAGCACTGCAATGTCGCTTCGCTGCTTATCCAGTGACTGCCTTGCATTCATGGCAATAAAGAAAAACACCATCGCAAGCATTGGAGCAGCTAGCGTAAACAGCAATGTTTGCAGCTGCAGGCTTTGTTTCTTAAATTCGGTAAGCGTGGATGCAAAAGAAATTTCTACTCTTGTGTCCTTAAGACGCTGATAAAGCTCAATATTCAAGCGTTCTAGCGTTTTGCTTAAGGGTGTTAATTGACTCGTTTTTATTTCCGATAAATCAAATGCGTAGTACCAGCTTGCATTATGCAGCGGTATTTTTTTATTCGCTAACAGCGTCTTTTCGAATGCTGCTTTGCTTATTTGGAACGTGTTCAGCAAGCTTTCCATCCCTTGATACCAGTATGAACTCGTATCAGTAAGCGGTTTGACTGCTCCGACAATTTTCACTCGCAATGTCAGATCCAGTCCACCGTATATCGGATATTCAAAAACATCGCCGATATGTACATCATTTCTATACATTGCTTCCTCGAACATGACTGCTTCGAGTATATCTCCATCCCCTTCGGTATTTGAAAACCATTTACCTTGGGTCAGCTCTGTATTTTTTTCAAGTTCTGACAGATTCATAATCGTCAGTTGACGGTTTCGTCCTGCGTCTACTTTGCTTGAATCCTCAGGAACGACCTCTGCACCGCGAATGGAATAGCTGTTTACATACGTACCAAATGGAAATCCAATTTCCTTCGGTATTCCATCTTTAATATACTTTTCAAGCTCCGACAGCGCTGCTAAATCCGTTTTCCCGCCAGCAGGTGATTGATATCTCATGAGAAGCGAGCCCGCAGGTAATCCGGTACTCTTCTGCTGCAGTGATTCGGCTACTACTCTCTTGAGTGCGCCATCTGCATACATAGGGATACTCGTTGCAAATGCAACCGCCAGAGTTAGCCCAGCCAGCGTGCTTAAGGTTAGCCAGCGCGTGTTCCACATTTTGCGGAACAAAAAACGAAACAGCGGAATTCCCATTGGCTATCGACCTACAACTTTCTGCCCCGGTTTCAACCCTTTGAGGATCTCAATATTCGTCGAGGTTTGTTGGCCGACCTCTACGTCAACTTCGCGCTTAACTTCGCCTTCAATGACCTGCACGTACGTACGAGATCCAATAGAACGAAGCGTAGAAGGAGGAATAACAATAGCATTTTCAGTGCGCTTCGTAATGACTTTAATCGAAAGCGGCATACCGCGGTTCAAGTTTTTAGGCAAATCCTTAAGATCAACGATTAAGAAGTCTTCGGGTTTTTCTGGTTTCTCTACTCCAGAACCACCACCGCCGCCGCCGTTGTTCTGTTCCTCCGTTTTGTAAGGGAGCTGCTTGATCTTGCCTTTAAATTTACCAACGCTCGTAATATCAGCCGTTACTTCCATGCCAACGCCTAATTTTTCTAGCTCTGACTTAGAAATTTTGGCTGCAGCTGTAATCTTGCTCGTATCGGCTACAATTGCAATTGGAGCATAGGCTTTAATCAAATCGCCCTTCTGCACGTTAAGCGATACAATCGTTCCAGCAAATGGAGCTTTTAATGTCGCTTTCCCGATTTCCTCTTCCATATCGACTAGCTTCTGCTTCTGTTCTTCAAAAGCAATCAGCTTACCTTCGAATTCAATCGGATCCATTTCATCACGCTGGCGAAGCGTGTCTTTCATCTCATTTTCGATTTTCCTAAATGAAAGCCGCTCTTGCCGCAAGCTTTTGACCAGTACATCAACGTCCAGCTGACCAATCACTTGACCGGCTTTTACAGTTGTTCCTACTTTCACATTCAACTCCTTCAAATTCTTGCCGTCCAATGTGAAAAACATCGTCTCTTCTTCCAAAGAGATAAGCTTGCCGATCAGCGGTATCGACGTTTCTAATGTCGTCGTCGTTACCTCATACTCGGGTTTCTTGGATATTTGTGCAGGGGCAATCTCAGGTATAACCTCTTCTTCATCTTCTGCGGGAAGCAATGAGCACCCGCTTGAGAGCACCAATGAAGCACTTAATACAACAACCATTGAACGCTTAAATAAATTTTCCGTCCACCATTTCATAGACAATGTCAGCAACCTCCAAAATCGTAGGATCATGTGTAGTCATACAAATAGAAACTTGTTCAGTGCGAATAATATTTTGGAAAACCGCCATAATTTGAGCTGACATGCCAGTATCAAGCTCTGCCGTCGGTTCGTCAGCAAGCAGCAGCATTGGCTTATGGGCGATCGCCTTAGCAATTGCGACCCGCTGCTGCTCACCGCCGGAAAGCTCGAAGGGACGATGATTCATTCGGCGCTCCAAACCAACCAGTTCAAGACATTGCGTAACTCTATCCTTCCATTCCGCTCGTGGTACACCAGCCATCCGAAGAGACAGCTCCACATTCTCACGTGCGGACAATAGCGGCATAAGTGCGAAGGCTTGAAATATAAAGCCCATGTGCTTTCGCCTAACTAAAGTGCGTTGGTCATCGCTCATGCTGTGAAACTTCAAGCCGTTAAACAAAATCTCTCCTTTGCTCGGCGTATCAAGCCCGCCCAAGCAATTCAGCAGCGTCGTCTTGCCAGAGCCTGATCTGCCTCTGAGCATAACTAATTGACGCTCCTTAAGCTCCATATTGATGCCTTTCAGTACAGGCAGCGGAGTTCCTCCAACTTGGAACGTTCGCTCTACATCAATAACTTTAAGCAGATCGCGTCTTTCCTCAGTCGTTTCTAACTGCTCTTCTACCTTCTGTTCTTCTTCCTGCGGAATGGCCATTAGCGCTTCCGATCCCTCCTCAACCAACTTTCATAATTCTCATCTTACATGATAGACGTAGGACATGCTCAAAAAGTTACGTCAAATTTAAACAACTTTTTAAAACCTTTTTCGAACAAAAAAAGCTGCTTTTAGCGAAGGCTTAAACTCCGCATAAAAAACAGCTTTTACATTATCTTACTTCATCTTGAAATGAGAAATAGCAAGGTCCAAATCGCGTACAATTTCCTCTAAATGAACAGCTGCTGAAGAAATGTTATCCATCAAAGCAAGCTGCTCTTCCGTTGCGGCAGCAACATTTTCTGTCTTCTCCAGATTAACGGCAGCTGTAGCAGCCGTTTGCTGCATTGAGGCGCTTACTTGCTCCGAGCTGGCTGACATTTGCTGAGTAATTGCAGAATTTTCATGAATCTGCTCACTCATCTGTGTAATAGAAGCAACAATGACATCCAAGTTCTGACGAACCTCGCCTACCCGCGCGCTGCCTCGCTCCATTTCCAGAACCGTTTGCGACATATATGCCGAAGCTCCTGCAATTTCACTTCGGGTAATATCCACGAGTTGATGTATCCCGTCAGCAGATGCAAGGGATCCCGCTGCCAGCTTCCGAATCTCTCCTGCAACGACCGCAAAACCTCTGCCGTGTTCGCCTGCACGAGCTGCTTCTATTGATGCGTTCAGCGACAAAATATTCGTTTGGTTTGAAAAACTTGTTATATTCTCGGCAATTGCACCTATCTCCTTGGAACGATGCTCAAGCGTTTCAATTGTATTCGATAGTTTGCCAGTTACTGAGGTTACCTCGCTCATTTGATCAATTAACCGGAGCAGCGCTTCATGACCAAGTTCAGCCTGCTTAGAGGTTGAAGATGATTTATCGGCAATTGAGGCTGTGTTTTCTGCGATTCGTTGAATGCCTATCGTCATCTCTTCGATCGCTCTAGATGTTTCCTCCGCACCTCTAGCTTGTACTTCTGAGCCACTCGCTACTTCCTGAATATTTTGAGCGACATGCTCTGCTGCGTCTGCAGATTCCTTAGATGCAGTCGTTAACTGATCAGTTGAATTGGTCACTTCAGCTGCGTTGCTAGCAATACCGCTAATCAGCTGCTTTGTAGCTTCAATCATATGATCCACCGATTGCGAAATACGGCCAAGCTCATCCTTGCTGTATTTCTGATCCGGAAGAACCGTTAAATCCCCTTCTGCTACTCGCTGTGTCTTAAATACAACACTCCTGATTGTCTTCATTATATGACGCACTGTAAAGTACATAGCAATTAATATAACTAATGTAACTGCAATGATGCAGATTAAGAGAGTAAGCTGCGTTTTTCTAAGCTCATTTGTAATATCAGTAATCGTGGTTTGTGCATAAATTTTAATATTTTGACCGATTTCATCAATCCCTGTACGGCTTGTTAAGAAGCTATTATCGATCTGTTTATTTTGAAAATTGTTCTTTCCATCCGCTGCTGCTTTTACCGCTGCAACTGACCAGAAATTAAAATTAGCCTTAAACTCAATTAAAATTTGGTTTATGCTGCGCTCAGTTTCCCCTTCTGCTAAGTTCTGAAGTCCTTTCTCATATAAAATGGCTTGCGCTTCTCCTACCCTGTCTTCAACTTGTTTTATATTTTCGGCTAACTCCGCTCGAGCAGCGTCTGCATTTACTTGATCCAAAGTACCGGATTCCACTCTCAAGTAAGCTTGATAGGCCTGATACATATCCCTATCCGCGTTTAATACTAATGTGTCTACTTGATTAGAAGTTTCATAAATACGATCTGTCATGTCATTCAACACACGCCATTGCTCATTGAGCAAATAAAGCCCAGTAAATGCATAAAACATAAGTGGAACCAAAGACAACAAGACTAGCCTAACACGTAAAGACAATTTCATTAAAACCCCGCCCCTCAATTCATGACTATACTCTATAATTATTTATCGGAGACAAATAGCTATTAAGAAGAGTCCCTTTCAAAAAAAATTAAATTTTAGTGTCGAATTATGAACAATTTTGTCACAAAAAAAGCGAGCTCTCATGGAAAGAGCACGCTTTTTTTAATTTAAGCAATTATTTTCCAAACGATTGAGGATCTTGTCTCCAAGCTTGCAAAGCAGCTACATCTTCAGGAGCAACTTTTCCAAGCTCTACAGCTGTTTGAATAAGTGCGCTATAGCTAGACAATGTAACAAGAGGCATTTGCTCTGATGCAAAGGCTTGAATCGCTGAATCAAATTCGTAAGTGAATATAGCAAGCACCGCCAACACTTCTGCGCCTGCTTCTCTGACTGCAAGACCAGCTTTAAGCGAGCTGCCGCCAGTCGAGATCAAATCCTCGATCACAACGACCTTTTGTCCAGGTAGAACACGGCCCTCGATTTGATTCTGCTTGCCATGACCTTTCGCTTTATCGCGAATATAAGCCATCGGTAGATTAAGCTTCTGTGCTACCCAAGCTGCATGTGGAATACCGGCAGTTGAAGTGCCCGCAATAACCTCAGCATCAGGATAACGCTCACGAATGATCGTTGCGAAACCTTCTGCAACAAGATCGCGAATCGCTGGGTATGTCATCGTAAGGCGGTTATCACAATAGATTGGTGATTTAATGCCTGATGTCCATGTGAATGGCTCATTAGGGCGAAGTGCCACGGCTTCGATTTCTAGCAGGCTTTTAGCAATTTGATTTGGCAATTCAGATAAAGTAATTTTACTCATAGGAAATCAGCTCCTCAATAATAGATTCTAATGCTGCACGCGGATTTGGTGCCGCTGTAATCGGGCGACCGATAACCATATAATCAGTTCCTTTGCGCAGCGCCTCACTTGGCGTCATGATGCGTGATTGATCATTAACATCCGCTCCAATGGGACGAATGCCTGGCGTTACGGTTTTGAAAGAGCTGCCGCATAGCGACTTAATAGCCTCAACCTCGGAAGGTGATGCGACAACACCGTCCAAACCCGCTTTTTTGGTAAGCTCTGCATAACGAAGCACTGCCGCTTCTACGGTTCCGCTAATACCAATCTGCTCATTGAGCATCGACTGACTCGTACTTGTCAAATGAGTTACCGCGATTACCGTTGGCTTACGAAGGCTGCTGCCTGTTAATGCAATATCTACGCCCTCAAGCGCAGCCTCCATCATATCACTGCCCCCTGCTGCATGGACGTTAAACATGTCAACTCCCAATTTCGTTACGCTATTAGAGCCGCCTTTGACAGTGTTCGGAATATCATGCATTTTCACATCAAGAAATACGTAGTAACCACGCTCTTTCAAGCTTTGCACGAAGGAAGGACCGGCAGCATAAAACAACTGCATGCCCACCTTCATAAAACAGGGAATGCCTTGCAGTTCGGCAATTAAACGTTCAGCCGCTGCTGCATCTGGATAATCAAGGGCTACCATAATCCGTCCTGCTGCTTGCTCTTTAGTCAATTTCATCCGAAATCGCTCCATTTCTCTGTTCATTTGCAAAATAAACGGCCATACGTTTGCTTCAAGCTATCCACCTTAAGACTAACTTCTTAAGGTAGATAACGAAGCAATAAACGCTGGCCGTACTTTTAAGCTCATTGAGCTTATTTGTTTTGTAGCGCTACTGGCATTGAACGGGAGGAGAAGTTCAACGTTTCGAGCATAACAAGCAATGCACGAACTGTATCAAGCGATGTCATACAAACGACGCCATTCTCAACCGCTTCACGACGAATTCTGAATCCATCACGTTCAGGAGCTTTGCCTTTAGTCAACGTATTGACTACAAATTGCGCTTGCCCTTCACGTACTAGATCAAGAATATTCGGTGAGCCTTCGCTAAGCTTATTAACAGTCGTAACGATAAGGCCGGCTTCTTCGAGTGCTTTCGCCGTTCCGCCTGTAGCAATAATTTTGTAGCCTAGGTTAAAGAATCCGCGAAGCAACTCTGTTGCTTCCTCTTTATCTTTATCCGCAACTGTAGCAATGATAGCGCCTGATGTTGGAATTTTCATGCCTGCGCCAATGAGACCTTTATAAAGAGCTTTCGCATATTGAACGTCGCGGCCCATTACTTCACCTGTTGATTTCATTTCCGGCGTTAGCGTTGGGTCAACCCGGCGCAGCTTCGCGAAGGAGAAGACAGGAACTTTAACCGAAACATATTCATCCTCAGGCCACAAGCCTTCAACATAACCAAGATCAGCAAGCTTCGTACCGAGAATTGCTTTAGTAGCTAAGTTTGCCATCGGAATATTCGTAACTTTGCTTAGGAAAGGTACGGTACGCGATGAACGCGGATTAACTTCAATCACGTATACTTTTTCTTGGTGAATGACGAACTGGATGTTAACAAGTCCAATTACGTTAAGAGCTTTAGTAATGCTAATCGTGATGTCAACGATTTGCTGTTTAATTTCTTCCGAAAGTGATTGTGGTGGATATACCGCAATGGAATCGCCTGAGTGAACGCCTGCGCGCTCAACATGCTCCATAATCCCTGGAATAACAACAGTATCGCCATCACAAATTGCGTCTACTTCAGCTTCTTTACCTAGCATATAACGGTCGATTAGAACCGGGTGCTCAGGGTTAATTTTCACTGCAACTTCCATATAGTTAAGCAGTTCTTCGTCTGAGTACACAATTTCCATTGCGCGTCCGCCAAGTACATAGGAAGGGCGAACAAGTACCGGATAACCAAGACCTTGTGCCGTAACTACCGCTTCATCAACAGAGATAACCGTTTTTCCGTCTGGCTGTGCGATGTTCAGGCTGCGAAGCAATGCTTCGAATTTCTTGCGATCCTCTGCTGCATCGATGCTCTCAAGGCTGGATCCTAGAATGCGTACGCCAGCTTTGGAAAGCGGAGCTGCAAGGTTGATTGCCGTTTGACCGCCGAATTGTACGATTACGCCAATCGGATTTTCTTGCTCAATAACATTCATTACATCTTCAAAGAACAATGGCTCAAAGTAGAGTCTGTCCGATGTGCTAAAGTCTGTTGAAACCGTCTCTGGGTTATTATTGATAATAACCGCTTCATAACCTGCATTTTGAATTGCCCATACCGCATGAACCGTCGAGTAATCGAACTCGATGCCTTGACCGATACGAATTGGTCCAGAGCCAAGGACTAGAACCTTCTGTTTGTCTGTTACAGTTACTTCATTTTCTACTTCATAAGTGGAGTAGTAATATGGTGTCGAAGCTTCGAATTCAGCTGCGCATGTATCAACCATTTTGTATACCGGCTTTAAGTTAAGCTGTTCGCGAAGTGCACGCACGTCAGCTTCCGTTGTGTGACTGCCATTCGGGAAACCTTCTTGACGAATTTCAGCAATAGAACGATCTGAGAAACCTTTGCGTTTAGCTTCATACAACGTTTGTTGATTCAACGTTGATTCGCTGCGCATACGATCCTCGAATGCTACGATAGACTGAATTTTATCAAGGAACCACCAGTCGATGTTTGTAATGTCTTGGATTTCTTGAAGCTGATAGCCCCGGCGGAACGCTTCTGCTACGAGGAACATACGCTCATCATCCGGCTTCTCTAGACGTGCGCGAAGCACTGCATCTTCTAAAGATGAAGCTTCTTTCAAGTGAATGCGGTGAGCGCCAATTTCCAATGAACGAACCGCTTTATGAATGGATTCCTCAAACGTACGGCCGATAGCCATAACTTCGCCAGTTGCTTTCATTTGCGTACCAAGTTTACGGTTCGCGTTAACGAATTTATCAAACGGCCAGCGTGGAATTTTCGATACGATATAATCAAGTGTTGGCTCGAAGCAAGCATACGTTTGTCCTGTAACAGGGTTTACAAGCTCATCGAGTGTGTAGCCGACAGCGATTTTTGCTGCCATTTTGGCAATTGGGTATCCTGTTGCTTTCGACGCTAGTGCCGATGAACGGCTTACGCGCGGATTTACTTCAATGACATAATATTGATAGCTTTGTGGATCAAGTGCGAACTGTACGTTACAGCCGCCCTCGATGTTCAGCGCACGAATGATTTTTAGGGAAGCTGAACGAAGCATTTGATACTCGCGATCAGACAAGGTTTGGCTTGGCGCTACGACGATGCTATCGCCTGTATGTACGCCAACCGGGTCAAAGTTTTCCATGTTGCAGACAACGATACAGTTATCGTTCGCATCACGCATAACTTCATATTCGACTTCCTTCATGCCTGCGATCGATTTCTCGATCAAGCACTGGCTAATCGGGCTATAACGGATTCCAGAAGCAACCGTTTCGCGCAGTTCTTCTTCATTCGCACAAATACCGCCACCTGTTCCGCCCAATGTATAAGCAGGACGAACGATGATTGGGTAACCAATTGTGTTAGCGAAGTTAACTGCATCTTCTACTGTAGTTACGATGTCGCTGTCTGGTACTGGCTGTTCCAGCTCACGCATAAGGTCACGGAACAAGTCGCGATCCTCTGCTTTCTCAATAGCTGTCAGCTGTGTTCCAAGCAATTTTACATTCTCGCGTTCAAGAACGCCTGCGCGTGCAAGCTCAACCGCCATATTAAGGCCTGTCTGGCCGCCAAGCGTCGGAAGAAGTCCATCTGGACGTTCTTGACGAATGATTTGTGATACAAAATCTAAAGTAATTGGCTCGATGTATACTTTGTCAGCCATGTTCGTGTCTGTCATGATTGTTGCTGGGTTACTGTTTATAAGAACAACCTCATAGCCCTCTTCTTTGAGCGCTTGGCAGGCTTGAGTACCGGCATAGTCGAATTCCGCCGCTTGTCCGATGACAATTGGACCGGAACCGATCACGAGAATTTTTTTGAGTTCATTATTTTTGGGCATATTGAAGCTCTCCTTTCAACGTCTCCGACAACACAGCTTGACGAGGTTTTTGTGGGTTATTTTTCTTGTGCGTACGGATCATTTCTAGGAACTCATCAAACAAATAGCTGGAATCATACGGTCCAGGCGCAGCTTCTGGGTGATATTGAACCGAGAAAGCTGGGAATGTATTGTGTTTAAGTCCTTCGATCGTGCGGTCATTGTTATTGATATGTGTTACTACAAGCGGCGTGTTAGCTACTGATTCTTCAAGCACCGTATAACCATGGTTTTGTGAAGTAATGTAGCAACGGTTAGTTGCCAATTCTTTAACCGGGTGGTTTCCGCCGCGATGTCCGAATTTAAGCTTCGTTGTTTCTGCTCCGCAAGCTAATGCGAACAGCTGGTGGCCTAAGCAAATTCCGAAGATCGGGTATTCGCCGAGCAGTTCAGAAATCATTTTTACAGCATAAGGTGCATCTTGCGGGTCCCCAGGGCCATTGGACAATTGAATGCCGTCTGGAGCTAGGCGACGAATTTGGTCTGCAGTTGTATCGTGAGGAACAACAACTACATCACAGCCGCGCTTAGTAAGCTCGCGCAAAATACCGCTTTTTGCACCGAAGTCAACAAGTACGATACGCTCGCCTTGACCCGGGCTTGAGAATACATGAGATGTAGAAGTGCGTGCGACTTGATCCGTCATTAGCTTCGAGATGTTAAGACGTTCTGCAAGTTCTTCTACACGCTCGTTGCCTGTTGTAATTAGGCCTTTCATTGTACCGTAGTTACGAAGCTTGCGAGTAAGCATACGTGTATCGATATCGCTGATGCCCGGGATGCCGTATTCTTTAAGAAGTTGTCCTAGTGAATATTGAGCGCGCCAGTTGCTTGGCACTTCTTCATGACGACGAACGACAAAGCCATGAATAAATGGACGCATCGACTCAAAATCATCACGTGTAATGCCGTAGTTGCCGATTAGCGGATAGGTCATCGTTACGATTTGTCCGCAGTAGGACGGATCGGATAAAACTTCTTGATAACCAGTAATTCCAGTATTAAATACAACCTCGCCCATCATTTGTGCTTCTGCACCGAACGAAAGTCCTGTGAACAATGTACCGTCTTCCAATAATAATCTTGCTTGCATCCGTATCACTCCTCAGGTGTTGATTGTCCCCATATATTGGCTTTAGTTAGTAAAAGTTATTTATTCTGACCAAACAACTGCGCCGTCAACGATCGTTGTCACAGGCCAGCCGCTAAGCTTCCAGCCGCCGAATGGCGTGTTGTTGCTTTTGGATGCGAATGTGCTCGGATCAACCGAACGCTCGTTATCCAAATCAACGATTGTAATATCAGCAGGAGCGCCTTGCTCTAAACGCCCCGTTGGAAGCCGGAAAACACGTGCCGGATCCGCAGTCATGCGCTGAAGTAGGAAGCCAAGCGTCCACTTGCCGGTTTGAACAAATTTTGTGTACAAGAGCGGGAAAGCTGTCTCGAAGCCAACGATGCCAAAAGGTGCAAGTTGAACGCCGCGAGCTTTCTCTTCCGCGCTATGCGGTGCATGATCCGTAACGACCATATCGATCGTTCCGTCTTCAATCGCTTCGATAACCGCTTGAACGTCACGCGGCGTACGAAGTGGAGGATTCATTTTCCAATTCGCATCATCAAGGCCCGGAATATCCTCATCAGACAGCAGCAAGTGATGCGGGCAAACCTCAGCAGTAACGCGAACTCCGATTTGCTTAGCTAGGCGAATTAACCGTACCGATTGTTCAGTGCTAACGTGGCATACATGATAATGAACGCCCGTCGCTTCCGCCAATAGAACGTCTCTGCCTACATGAATCGCTTCGGATTCATTTGGGATAGCTTTCAAGCCGTGCTTTCGGGAAAACTCACCTTCCGATGCCCAAGCGCCTTCTACCAATGAATCATCTTCGCAGTGAGCGATGATCGGCATATCCATGGAATGAGCAAGCGCCATCGCGTTTTTCATCATTTGCGCGTTCTGGACACCTACACCGTCATCCGTAAAGCCAATTGCACCCGCTTCTTTTAATGAAGCAAAATCTGTCAACTCGCGGCCAAGCTCGTTTTTAGTGATGGATGCGTATGGCAATACTTTGACTACGCCGACTTGAGCCGCCTTGTTCGTAATGTAGCGTACCGTTTCAGCAGTATCCGTTACAGGACGAGTGTTGGGCATACATGCAATCGTTGTGAATCCGCCTTTTGCAGCAGAGCGTGTGCCTGTTGCGATATCTTCTTTATATTCAAAGCCCGGATCGCGCAAATGAACGTGCATATCGATAAAGCCTGGCGATACCAGCTTGCCCTTTGCATCAATGACTTCTGCGCTTCCTGTATCTACTGACTCGGAACCGTCTATAATAGCTTCGATCTTGTTATTTTCGATCCGAATATGCTTACTTTCTAAGCTGCCCGAAGTTTCATTCCATACGTTACCGTTTATAATCCATAATGACATTGTCGTTTCACCCTCCGGATTTAGATCTATGTTGCTAAAGTTAGCTGAGCGCACGCTCTACTACCGCCATGCGGATAGGAACCCCGTTTTCCATTTGCGGGAAAATGCGAGATTGTGGATGCTCAACCAGTTCATCGTCTATTTCTACGTTGCGGTTGATTGGAGCAGGATGCATAATGATCGCGTGATTAGCCAGCTTGCTGGCTCTATCTACCGTCAAGCCGTAATGCTCGCGGTAACTTTCAGCAGAGTTCAACATTCCGCTTTCATGGCGTTCCAGCTGGACGCGCAGCATCATAACAACATCTGATTTTAATGCTTCATCTATAGAGACATAAGAGACGTCAAGTTCAGAGGCTTGCATATTTGGCGGTGAGCAAAAGTTCACATTAACTCCGAATTTTTGCAAAGCCCATAGATTCGATCTTGCAACGCGGCTATGCAGCACATCTCCAACGATCGAGACCGTTAAGCCTTTGAGTTGTCCAAAATGCTTGCGCATCGTGTACATATCCAGCAGCGCTTGTGTCGGGTGCTCGTTATTGCCATCGCCGGCATTAATGAGTGGTACCTTGATCTTCGTTGCTAGTTCTGCAAGAACGCCGATCGGCTTTAAGCGAATGATGCCAACGTCAATTCCCATTGATTCAAGTGTGCGTACAGTATCGTAGATTGACTCGCCCTTTTGTACACTTGAAACCGCAGCGGAGAAATTCAGCACTTCTGTACCTAGTCGTTTCTCTGCTACTTCGAATGAAAAGCGAGTACGCGTGCTGTTCTCGAAAAACATATTGGCTGCAAATCTGCCTTGCATCGTCGTGTGCACTTTGTTTGAATGATTCTCCCAATAAGCAGCACGATCTAGTATCGATTCAATCTCTTCTTGGCTTAAATCTTTTAATCCGAGCAAACTCCGTTGTTTAAGCTGTGTGATGGTCATCCGGCTTGCCCCCTCTGATTAATAATGGTCACTTGGTCGATTTGATCGATTTCGGTAAGAGCCACATCGATTTGCTCTTGCTTAGAGCTTGGGACGTTCTTGCCTACAAAATCTGGTCGAATCGGCAGTTCGCGATGTCCTCTGTCTACTAGGACGGCGAGCTGAATGCTTTGCGGCCGTCCGCAATCCATAAGCGCGTCCATTGCAGCGCGAATCGTGCGGCCCGTGTACAATACGTCATCGAACAAAATAATACGTTTGTCTTGAACCGTAAAGGGTACGCCATCGGTATCGCCAATTGCTGCTGCTATTTCCATGTCTGCAGATATGATTGCTTTGCGATCATCACGGTATTGAGTAATATCAAGCTCGCTCACTGGAACAGGCTTTCCTTCAATTTCACCGATACGCTCTGCAATACGCCGAGCAAGGTAGATCCCTCTTGTGCGAATGCCTACAATCACACAGTTGTCGATTCCCTTGTTCTTCTCCACAATTTCATGAGCAATTCGCGTTAATGCGCGGCGAATCGCCGTTTCATCCATGATGACTAAATGCTCTTCTTCCGTCATTTCCGCTGACTCCTTCCATAACCGTCCAAAACTGCCAGGTTGCGACAAAAAGCTCCTTGCAAATTTCGCAAGGAGCTTGTGATAAGGCTTAAAGAGATAGGTGCAAGCAAGCAGAGCTCTCGTCACAGAAAGCAGTGCATAAAGCTGTCCTATTCCTCTCTTCTATAGACCTGTTATTCACGCTACCTTGCCAGCCTCTCTGGACTGAGTTAAAGGTACTGATGTATATCATAGGAATTATCCCACGTTCGACAAAAGATGTCAAGTAAAAACGATTATTTCCGCTTCAACTTAGTGTGGACCAATCCTGATAAACTATGCAAGGATAGCGAGTATTTGTTACAGGCTTAATTTGCGTATTCTTTCAACTGCTTTTTGAGTATTCTCAAGGCTTCCGAATGCTGTAAGGCGGAAATAGCCTTGACCGCTTTGACCGAAGCCTACACCTGGCGTTCCAACGATGTTTGCTTCTGTAAGAAGCTTATCGAAGAATGACCATGAATCCATGCCGTTCGGTGTTTTCAGCCAAATATAAGGTGCGTTTACTCCGCCAAATACCTCAAGTCCGATGGACGCAAGGCCGTCACGGATAATTGCTGCATTTTTCATATAGTAGTCAACCAAAGATTTGATTTGCGCTTTGCCCTCTTCAGAATAGATAGCTGCTGCTCCACGTTGTGTAACGTATGATACGCCGTTAAACTTCGTCGTATGGCGGCGATTCCACAAATCATTGATCAACACTTCATTGCCTGAAGCGTCAAGACCTTTCAGATCACGCGGCACAACTGTGTAGGCACAGCGAACACCAGTAAAACCTGCTGTTTTGGAGAAGCTGCGGAATTCGATGGCTACTTCACGCGCGCCTTCGATTTCGTAAATGCTATGCGGAACATCTTCTTCCTGAATAAATGCTTCGTATGCGGAGTCATAAAGAATGATGCAGTTGTTTGCTTTCGCATAGTCAACCCATACTTTAAGCTCTTCTTTCGTAAGCGTCATGCCAGTTGGATTGTTCGGATAGCACAAGTAAATAATGTCTACTTTACGATCAGGAAGGCTAGGCTTGAAATCATTTTCAGCTGTACACTCCAAATACGCAATGTTCTCATAACGCTTTGTATCTTGATTGTATTTGCCTGAGCGGCCAGCCATAACGTTCGTATCGACATAGACTGGATAAACCGGATCTTGTACCGCAACGATACTGTTCTCACTGAAAATTTCTTGAATATTGCCGACATCGCATTTGGAACCATCACTTACAAACACTTCATTTGTTGCAATGTCAATGCCGCGTGCTTTATAGTCATTTTCGATAATTGCATTTATTAGAAAATCGTAGCCTTGCTCAGGTCCGTATCCACGGAATGAACCTGGAGCTGCAAGCTCGTCCACTGCACTGTGCATAGCATTCAGAACCGAATCCGGCAAACCGCGCGTAACATCACCAATCCCTAAGCTGATAATTTCAGCATTTGGATTTTCTTGAATGAATTTAGTACGGCGTTTTGCAATTTCAGAAAACAAGTAGCTGCCTTGCAGCTCCAAGTAATTTTGGTTAATGGAAGTCATTTCACGTCACCTATCCTTATATTCATTTACTTCAGTTGTTATTGATTAGAATAACGTACTTATGTGCTTGAAATAATGAATAATGTGGTGAAAAGTTTGCACTATTGCACTATTACCTTGAACGCAAGCTGCTTAATACATATTCGAAGTCTGCCGGCAAAGGCATTTCGAACTCCAGCCGCTCGCCGCTGCGCGGATGTGTAAAGCCAAGCAGCGTAGCATGCAAAGCTTGTCCTTTTAAGGCTACAGTCTTGTTGCGGCCGTAAACCGGATCTCCCGCAAGCGGGTGACCGATATATTTCATATGCACACGAATTTGATGGGTACGTCCCGTCTCTAGCTGAAGCTCTACAATCGTGTAATCGCCTAAGCGCTCCAATACGTGAAAATGGGTTACTGCATGTCTGCTATTGTGCTCGGTTACCGTAAACAGCTTCCTGTCATTCAGGTCACGTCCGATAGGCGCATCTATTGTACCTTGGTCATGCGGCAAATTGCCGTGCACAAGTGCGATATATTTTCGCGTTACCGTATGCTCCTTAAGCTGCTCAGCAAGCGAGATATGCGCCAGATCGTTTTTCGCAGCCATCAACAAACCTGTTGTGTCCTTATCTATGCGGTGAACAATGCCTGGACGGATCATGCCGTTAATACCGGACAAGTCCTTGCAGTGATACATCAGCGCATTAACAAGCGTGCCTGAAGAATGACCAGGTGCAGGATGAACGACCATTCCACGCTTTTTATTAATAACAATCAAATCTGAATCCTCATAGATAACTTCAAGCGGGATGTTCTCAGGGACAATGGCCGCCTCTTCAGGCTCTGGGATAATCAGAACGACACGATTGCCCTCTGCTACCTTCAGATTCGCTTTTGCCACTTTGTCTTCGACCTGTACGGCCCCTGATTTGATCCATTCCTGAACCTGCGTTCGGGATACGCCTTGATCATCAATACTGTCTGTTACAAACTTATCTACTCGTTCGCCGGATTGCTCCGCCTCTACGATCCATTCCAACGGTTCTTCATTATACAGGCTGCTGCTCATGATTGTTTTGATCCTTGTCCTCTCCATTTTGCAAACGTTTCTTGTCATCTTTAGCCGATAACAAGGTGTCAATAAGAATTAATGCTACACCACAGACAATCGCTGAATCCGCTACGTTGAATATCGGGAAGCCATAGCTGCCGAAGTTAAACTGCAGAAAGTCGACAACCTCACCATAACGCGCGCGATCGAGAAAGTTGCCAATTGCGCCGCCAAGAACTAGTCCGAGTCCTACTAGCAGCCAAGGCTTAGCTGATTTTCTCGATGCCTGTATGTACCAAATGATACCCAAAACAATGATAACGGTAATAATGATGAAAAATAGTCTTTGCTCTTGCAAGATGCCAAATGCAGCACCGCGATTTCGATGCGAAGTGATGAGAAAAAAATTACCGATAACGCTAATTTGATCCCCGATCTCCAATTTTGTTTCAATTAATTTTTTTGTTACAAAATCAAGGACTAACACTAATACCGCTACCCAGTAATAATAAAAACGCATCGAATCACTCCTAATTTTTTGTAAAGCAGCGTTTCCATTCAAAAGCACTTCAGGCCAAATGTGAATAGCCAGCGCATTTCTGAAAGTTTGCTAATCAATTGTAGCATACGGAGCTAAATAAGAGCCAGCACCCGCCTGCTGTTCTTCCATTGAAGACCATACTGAAAAACCGTATTTCAGCAAAAGCTAATACTGCAATTATGTTCCCTGCTAAGGAGGGTGCTCAAAATGACAAAGCCAAACACTGCTCATATTCAGCTGCTGCAAGCCAGATTATTGGACGAGCAGCGCGAAATTGAAAAACGTTTCTCAGAAAACGATCATTATGGCTTAGCGAATTCGTTGCGTGACACTACCGGAGAACTATCCACAATCGATAATCATCCAGGTGATGTCGCTACTGAGCTTTATGAACGCGAGAAAGATGTAGCCCTTCATGAACAAGAGGAATTGCATCTGAATCGCATTGAGGCAGCGCTAACCGCGATTGCTGATGGAACATACGGCATTTGTAAAACATGCAATGAACCTATCCCGCTTGAGCGTTTGGATGCCGTGCCCGATACGCTTTACTGCATTGAACATGCGCCAAGACAGCATTTATCCCTGCGCAGGCCGGTTGAAGAATTATTTCTCGAACCTCCATTTGGTCGAACCAGCATGGATGAGCATGATTCCTACAACGGTTTTGATGGCGAGGATGCTTGGCAAATTGTTGAGCAATGGGGCAATGCGGATTCACCTGCCACATCCGAGAATCGAGATGTTGCCGATTATGAGCATGTAGGCATTGAAGCTTTCGAGAATGACGGCTTCGTTGAATCCATTGAAAGCTTTCTTGCGACCGACATTACAGGGCGTCATGTGTCCGTCATCCGCAACCGAGAGTATAAAAACTACTTGGAGTCGGATGAAGGCGATCATGGATTAGAAGCTGATCTTGAGGATCAACACTTATAATCAATAAACTTTTCCTTCGAGCTGGATTTGGACAATTCGGACAATGTCTGCAATATAGTCGCCGATTATCGGTAAGTTTAACGCTCCTAATATACGCAGAACATAAAGAATGGTCGCAGCAAAAAAGGTAAAGCCAATCGCGATTCCTACACCTCTGGCTGTACCAGCCAGCAGGTTTTTCCAAATCATTGTCCATGGTCTGTTTAACAGATCAATGTAGTCCGCGATTTGGGTATGTTCCATTTCGGTAGCAATAGTTTGCAGTCGTTTATCAAGCTTGCTTAACGAAGTTTGTAACTCGTTCAAATTTTTCGGCTGTTCCGGGTTATTTGTATTCATACGAGGCATCCCCTTTGTCAAACAATAAAACGAGGCCTGACCTGCCGGACATTGCAAGCATCGCGACCATTCAGTCGTTTGCTGCAGCTGTCGGAAGGCGACGGCCTCGTTTTTTTCGCTTGTTAATTTCCTTTATACTATAACCTTATCCGCGGATGAAAATCCCTATTTCTTTTTCGCCAAGCACAACTTTCTCCATCCCCGGCTCATCACCATAAGTGACGGTTTGAACAAGCACGTTGTCTTGAAGCACTTGTGCGAACGCATCCAGCGCCGCTTTGAGCTCTGCGTCAACATCAAGTACAAGATCGATGCGCTTCTCAATTGGCAGATCGAGCTTTTTGCGTGTATCCTGAACGGCGCGAATCACTTCACGAACCCAGCCCTCTTGCTCAAGCTCAGCTGTAATATCCGTATTCAGCGCTACAGTAACACCGTTGCCAGATGCAGATGCGAAACCTGACTTCGCTTGCTTCTCAACCAACAGCTCATCAACAGTGATCGACAGCTGCTCGCCTTCTCCACTTGTGAAGTCGAAGCTTCCGCCATTTACGATGCTTCGAGTCTGTTCTGCAGATAGTCCTTTCAGCTGACCTTGGATAGGTCCAACGTTTTTACCGTATTTTTTACCGGCAACTTTAAGATTCAGCTTAAGGGTGAAATCAACAAAACCACTGTCTGAATTTTGTACGGTAATAGCTTTTACATTTATTTCATCCTTCACGATATCCTCGTAATCTGCTACGTTGAAATCACGATCAAGCGATACGATTAGCTCCGACAAAGGTTGGCGCGTTTTGATTCCCGTTTCGTTCCGAACGTTGCGAGCAAGCTCAACGATTTGTTTTGCACTTTCCATATCGCGCTCCAACGTCTCATCAATAAGCGTTTCATCCGCTTTCGGATAATCAGCCAAATGAACGCTGCCTGCTCCGCCAAGGTTTCCGAATACATCCTCTGCAAGCAAAGGTGCATAAGGAGCGATCAGACGCGAGAGGGTAAGCAGTACGCTGCGCAAGGTTTGATAAGCAGCTAATTTATCAGCTGTAAGCCCGCTTCCCCAGAAACGATCACGTGAACGGCGGATATACCAGTTGCTCAGCTCGTCAACGAAAACCTCAATCGATTTAGCTGGGTTTAGGAAATCATTTACTTCAAGACCCTTGTTCACTGTATTAATCAAGCTGTTCAGACGTGAGATGATCCAGCGATCCAGCTTGTTGTCTGATTTGATCTCTTCATGCGCTGTGTAGTCAAAGCCATCGATTGAAGCATATAACGCGAAAAACGCATGTGTATTTACGATGGTATCAATGACTTTCGATTTCGCTTCGCCAACAATGCCGCGTGAGAAGCGTTTGCTGTTCCATGGCGCGCTGTCTGCAAGCAATGCCCAGCGGAACGCGTCCGTTCCATATTCGTTGATGATTTCCCAAGGGTCGATTACATTGCCCTTCGATTTGGACATCTTTTGCCCGTTCTCATCCAAAATATGGCCAGTCGAGATAACCGCTTTATATGGCGCTTTGCCATTATACAGCGTAGAAACTGCAAGCAAGCTGTAGAACCAGCCGCGCGTTTGGTCAATACCCTCACAGATAATGTCTGCTGGATATTGCTCTGCGAATTGCTGCTCGTTCTCAAACGGATGATGATGCTGAGCGAACGGCATCGAACCGCTGTCGAACCATACATCGATAACTTCAGGTGTACGCGTCATTTCAGCACCCTCAGCGAAAGGTGATTTCAGCTTAATATCATCCACATACGGTTTATGAAGCTCAATGTCTTCTGGCACATCGCCAATCGCCATCGCACGCAGATCAGCAATACTGCTTGGTGAATACTCCTTGCCTGTTACATCGCAGACCCAAACGTTAAGCGGCGTACCCCAGTAACGGTTGCGGCTGATGTTCCAATCCACCAAATCCTCCAAAAACTTACCAAAGCGTCCTTCACGGATGTGGCCAGGATACCAATCAACGCTGTTGTTGTTGGCGATCAACTGATCCTTAACCGCTGTTGTTTTAATAAACCAGCTTTCCATCGCATAGTAGATGAGCGGCGTTTTGCAGCGCCAGCAGAATGGATAGCTATGCTCGTAGCGCTCCTTCGAGTAAAGAAGACCGCGTTCACTAAGGTTCTTGACGATGTCAATATCAAGCTCAGCGTCTTTCACGAAACGTCCTGCAAAGTCAGTAACCTCTGACGTATAGCGACCAGCCAAATCAACAACACTCAGCATGCTGATTCCGTTGTCGCGTGAAACTCGGTAGTCATCCTCACCATGTGCTGGTGCGATATGCACGATACCCGTACCGCTAGTGTCGCTAACGAAATCGCCTGCAATAACGATGTGGCCTTTTTCTAGAGCAACGTATTGGAATGGCGGCTCGTAGCTAAGACCAACAAGCTCAGCGCCTTTCAATACAGATAGAACTTCATAATCTTCTTTAAGAACGCTCTCCGCTAGATTTTGAGCAACGATATACACTTCACCGTTTTTGGAAGCACGGATATAATCAAGCTCAGGATTTACGGCTAACGCCACATTTGCAGGAAGCGTCCATGGCGTAGTTGTCCAAGCAAGAACAAATTCTCCCGACTCCACTAGCTTAAACTTCGCTGTTGCGCTTAGATCCTTAACATCCTCATAACCTTGAGCAACCTCGTGTGAGCTAAGCGTCGTTTGACAATCCGGGCAATAAGGACTTACACGATGACCGCGGTACAGCAGTCCTTTTCCGTGGATTGACGATAAAATATGCCATACGCTCTCGATGTACTCGTTTTTAAGCGTGATATATGGATTGTCTAAATCCGTCCAATACGCGATGCCTTCTGTCAGCTCACGCCATTGCTTCTCATATTCAAATACGCTGTCTTTGCATTTTTTCACAAATTTCTCTACGCCGTATTCTTCGATTTCCTGCTTGCCGGAGATGCCCAGCTGCTTCTCAACTCCAAGCTCAACCGGTAGACCATGCGTATCCCATCCTGCTTTACGGATAACACGGTATCCTGCCATCGTCTTGTAGCGGCAAATAAAATCTTTAATTACGCGGCCAAGTACATGACCGATATGTGGTGCTCCATTAGCGGTAGGTGGCCCTTCATAAAATACAAAATTCGGCTTGCCTTCCCGGTTTGCTATTGATTTTTTAAACGTTTCATCTGTTTTCCATTGCTCCAGCACTCGCAGCTCACGGGTGCGGGCACGTTCCTTAACATCTACGCGTTGCATCGCTTCAGCCTCCTAATTTAAACAAAAATAAAGCCTCATCCCTATGAGAAGGGACGAGGCTTAGTCGCGTTACCACCCTTGTTCCGCACTGCTGCTGAAAACCAGCAACAAGTTAATGAGAGCAGACAGCTACGTTCAGCTGTGCTTCATGCGGCACCTTAGTCGCGAACATATTATTCGCGTTCCCTGTAACGGGGGACAGCCGTCAGCACTTACTGCTGCTTACGCAGGTTCAGCACCGCTTCTCAGAGAGGATATTCCGCAATAGCTCACACACCGGGCTTTCAGCTGCCGCCGGCTCTCTGAGGAGTGAACTCAAAACGTACTTGTTCTCATCAACGAAGTTTAGATCATGAATTAATTACTATTAGTTATAGCGTAACAACAGGCCAAATGTCAAATGGCATTTCGCCTGTTTATAAAAAAACTAGCCGCGAGTCAATTCATGCTCGGTTTGTCTTACATGCGGCTCCAGCGTATCCCAACCATCAACGGAAAGCAGTTCAAGCTGTGCTTCTACAAGTGTACGGAAACGAGCACGGTATACGGAAGCTTGTTTTTTAAGCTCTTCCACCTCAAGAGAAACCTTGCGAGACTTGGCAAGTGAATCATTGATAATTCGATCAGCATTTTTCTCTGATTCCTTAATGATCAACTGTGCTTCTTTCTTCGCGTTGTTTCTTACTTCGTCGGCTGCTTCTTGTGCAACTATAATCGTTTTGCTAAGCGTTTCTTCGATATTCGTAAAATGATTCAATCTTTCCTGCAAGCCTAATACTTGGTTTTGCATTTCTTTATTTTCACGAATGAGCGATTCATAGTCTTTGATGACCTGATCTAGAAATTCATTAACTTCATCCTCATCATAGCCACGTAATCTCCGACCAAACTCTTTGTTATGTATGTCCAATGGCGATAACGGCATTGGGGCACCTCCTTATGGTATTTGGAACATTCGTAACCGAAAATACACTATTTGATGAGAATAATTCGACAACTACAGGAAAATTCCTGCAATCATTCAAATAAATTTGCCGATCTTTACTCGAATTCTGCCTTTTTTTGTCACGCCATCCACCTCTAGTACTTTAAATCGGCCAAGTCCTTTGAATGACACAACGTCACCCGCTCGAAGCTGCTCGGATGGGTCTTCTTCCGATTTCCAATTCACCCTGCATCTTCCTGCCCGAATCGGATCAACGATTTTGGATCTGCTTATGCGATAAACATCGCTCGCAATCCCATCCAATCGCATAGAAGCAACTGACAAACTCATTTCCTCCAGCTTAACCAAAGCCGTCTGAAGCTCAGATAGTGGAATTACGTCTGTCAGCACATTAATCCGATGAACCTGTCTCAGATGGATATTCAAGTAATCCGCAATTTCATCCATAACAATGATATGACAAAAATGCTCATGCACATGTATGTCACCAATTCGGTCACGTTTTATACCAAGTCCAAGCAGTGCTCCTAAAAAATCACCATGATCTAATTCCATCTGGGCTTGTCCCGGTCCATTAACTACCAGAACAGATATGCCAGCATTTTCGTCATCCAAATTTCGATAATCTGGACCTATAATGGCTCGTCTACGCTCAGCTTGATCATAACCGCCGTCAAACCGGACATTAACATCAGGGTTGCGATTTGCCAAAATAGTCAATATTTGTGCTTGTCTTGGGTCTAAAAAATCGGTCCGCTTCAGCTCATGCTGCTGTGCGGACCGCTCTATCCATTCCTCCGCCCGATCTACGAAAGGTTTCTCATCGGGATGGAAATGATCGTATATTCCTTGTTTCATATAAACTCATTCCTTTAATCAAATAAAAAATCCGATTACTGCAATCAGGCCATACGCTACAAATTGCAAAGCGAACACGGCAAGGATTGGCGAAAGATCCAGCATGCCTCCGATTGGCGGAATAAACTTTCTGAAAATACCTAAGTATGGCTCAACCAGCTTACCTAGAAATACGCCGATAAAGCTTTCACGAGCGTTAGGCAACCAAGATAGCAGCACATAACCAATGATCATAAACGTGTAAATTTTTTGTACCAGCATCACAATACTATAAACTTCATCCATTAACTCAAGGTCACCTCATTTTGTTGTAGTCGTTCTCCTCCGCCAGCATTTCCGTTATAGCACCTTGAATTTCGACTGAATCCGGCGTACAAAGAAAAATATTGGGTCCTAGCTTAGAGATGCTTCCGCCTAAAGCGTACACGGTACCGCTTAGAAAATCAACAATTCGAACAGCAAGATCGTTGCGAACACGTTGAAGATTCACGATTACTGCACGGCGTGAACGTAGATGATCAGCAATTTCTTGTGCTTCATCATAAGACCTTGGCTCGCTAAGCACTACCCGGACATTCTTCTGTGAATGAATGCTGACGACATTATTGCTCTTCGTGTTTTTACGTGCCTCGAAGGGAGAAGTTTCAGCTTCTTGTTCTTCCTGCTGTACAACACGTTCTCTCTCTACAACTTCTTCTTCATCTTGCAAGCCAAGAAAACTCATAAAGCGGTTCATGACGCTCATCCCTATTCCTCCTCTTTCCCTACTAATATCGTACCAAGGCGAATCCATGTCGCTCCTTCTTCGATGGCAACCTCAAAATCATTCGACATGCCCATTGATAACTGGGTGATGGTGTTTGGATGTTCCGAGCGCCGCTCTAATTCATCCCTCAGCTCTCGCAATGCTCTAAAGACAGGTCTCGTTTGCTCTGGTTCGGCTTCATAAGGAGCCATTGTCATCAAACCAATTGGCTTGATCGAATTAAACTTAGCAAGCTGCTCCACAAAGGGAAAGAGCTCGTCTGGATTAATGCCTTGCTTGGAATCTTCCCCAGATACATTTACTTGAATAAAGCAAGGAACGATAATCCCTAGCTGGGAAGCACGCTTATTTATGGCTTCAGCAAGCGATAGCCTGTCCAACGAATGCATGTATGTAAACTTCCCAATGACGTCCTTCACCTTATTCGTTTGCAATGAACCGATAAAATGCCAGATAGGCTGATCCTCTGCTGCTAGATCGTCACTGCCGCTTATCGCTTCCCACTTCGCCTGCGCGTCCTGCCAACGATTTTCACCCAAATGAAGCAAGCCTTGCCCTAGGGCAGCCTCCGTAGTATCTAAAGAAACATATTTCGTAACAGCAATAATTTGAACTTCATCTCTGCTGCGCCCGGCACGCTCGCAAGCTTTCTTAATTCGCTCTTCCACAAGCTCAATTCTATTTTCTAATGTGAATGACATGTTTCACCTCTCCCGAATGCCGATCCAACTGGCCATTCGGCCGGTTAAGCCACCTTCTTTGCGATGAGAAAAAAATAAATCCCGTCTGCATCCAGTGCACCACTCTGTTAATTCGATACGTATCGGCAAAATTCCTGCTTTTATCATAATCTGTCGGTTTATTTCTTTCAAGTCTAAGTTCGCTTTGCCATCCTCGCTTTGCTTAAGCATTGATTCCGCTTCTTCTGGCGTCAAGCTCAGATCAGTCAAAAGCGCCTGTACTTGCTCTATGACTGGACCATCCACCTCATAGCAGCAGCCTCCTATAGAAGGCCCTATCGCTGCCACAAGCGCTTTAGGGTCGGTTCCATATGCTTGCTCCATTGCTCTTACCGTTTCAATAGCGATCTGCTGGACAGTTCCCTTCCAACCGGCATGGGCAAGCGCCACCGCATCATGCTCTGGATCATAGAAATACAATGGGACACAATCTGCGTAAAAAGAAGTCAGCAGCACCCCAGGGACGTTAGTCATGATAGCATCACAATCCTTGAGCACATCGTCCAGACTATTTCTACCCTTGCCTTTATCTGCTTCAGTCACTTGCCATACCTGGTTCCCATGCACCTGTTCAGCACATGTCCACGCTTCAAAAGGCCAGCCGATAGCATCGGTCAGCAATCGCCTGTTCGATATAACTGCGGCATCTTGATCCTTGACGTGCAAGCCCATGTTTAATGATGAAAAGTGGCCTTCGCTAGCCCCGCCTTGACGTCCTGTAAACCCCGCGTTCAAACGATCATAATGTGATTCCCATTCAGACAATAAAAAAAGCGAAGGTCCCTTCGCTGATTGATTATGTTTAAAAGCTTCCATTTGTTCACCTCTATTAAAGGTTTACAGAGTAAACCTACTTCGTAAGCATAAGCTTAGGTTTGCAGAGCAAACCTACTTCGTAAGCATAAGCTTAGGTTTGCAGAGCAAACCTACTTCGTAAGCATAAGCTTAGGTTTGCAGAGCAAACCTACTTCGTAAGCATAAGCTTAGGTTTGCGAAGCAAACCTACTTCGTAAGCATTTGCTAAGGTTTGCAAAACAAATCTGCTTTGCTGGTATAGTCACAGTTTAGCGTTTTATGAGCGAGCGTGCAAATCTTCTTCCTCGGAACGAAGCTGTTTCGTGTCATCCATTCGAACGAGCACAACATCTGCCCCAATTTTCACAATATTGCGCCACGGAATAACGACTTCCGTGCCGCCACCGCCAAACATCCCCAAAAACTTAGTATACTGCGGCACCACAATAGAATCGATCCGACCTTGCCGTAGATCAAGCTCCAAATCCGTTATTTGACCTAGCTTTTTTCCGTCCACAATATTAATAACGTCCTTTGTTTGAAAATCAGATATTTTCATTTCCGCTCACCACTTTTCAAGTAGAGTGATCACCCGTTTGTCTCTCCTATAACTATATGTGGAAATCGCCCAAAATGTCCTTCTTATCAAGAAAAGGAGCCTCTTATTTCAAAATTTGATTTTTATGTACGATAGCGTACAATAAAAGAATATCAAAGGATCGAATAAGGAGCATATCATGCCAAAAATCGTCGCAACGGAACTCGATTGGATCAAGCTTGGACTGCAAAAATTTGCTGAAGGGGGTGTCGAAGCTCTCGTTATCGAACAGCTCGCTAAGCAGTTAAACAGCAGTAAAACCAGCTTTTATTGGTATTTTAAAAATCGTATTTTGTATGTGGATCGTATTATTCATTACTGGCATGAACAAACAACCACATCAATCATCGCTCATATTCAGCAGCATGATTCATTAGAACCGAAGCAAAAGGCACACCAGCTGCTCAGCGTCATGTTCAGCACGATAGAAGGAAAAGATTTTATTTATCACTTCCGAAAATTAGGAACGACATCGCCTGTGTATGCCGAGCTGCTTCAGCAAATTGAGCAGCAGCGCTTGGATTATATGAGCGACTTGCTCATAGCGTGCGAATTATTAGAAGATGAGGCAAAGAATACATCTGAACTCTTATACAGTTATTACTTGGGATGGTACGAACGAAATAAACATCGTACTCTCAATCCGGAAGAAACCCAGAAGCAGATTGACCTGCTCATGCTGTTTATTGAAAAAAACCATACATGACACGGAGGATATGTGATGCAATCGTTATTAGCAGCGCTCATTAGTGCGGTGTTGTTCGTCATCGGCGTAATACATATATATTGGGTGTTTGGCGGTCGGCATGGAATCTCCATTGCTGTCCCGACAAAAAATTACACATCTCAGCCTCTTTTTAAACCTCGTCCGATTGGAACTGCAGCTGTTGCAGTACTTTTCTTTGCGGGCGCCGCATTCATTCTGATGTTTGTTGATATTATCCCTGTCATCGGACCAGCATCGCTGCCCTCCATTGCAGCCTGGGCACTTGCTATTGTTTTTTTGGCTAGAGCAGTTGGTGAGTTTCGTGCAGTCGGGTTATTCAAAACGATTCGAAACACGCATTTTGCACGAATGGATACGTATGTTTACTCTCCGCTTTGTCTGATCATCAGTTTCTTATCTTTTTGGTTGATGATCATTGGTTAGTCCCCTTCAATAAATCACATAAACAAAAAAACGGTGCCTCTCGGCACCGTTTTTTTATGTTTTTACATGCTTTTGCATTTGCTGAATAGCCGACTTTTCCAAACGAGATACCTGTGCCTGTGAGATGCCGATTTCATCGGCTACCTCCATTTGCGTCTTGCCTTCGAAAAAGCGCATCGACAAAATCATTTTTTCACGGTCGTTCAGCTTATGCATAGCTTCCCGAAGCGCGATTTCCTCGATCCACGATACGTCTTTGTTTCGTTCGTCACTAATTTGGTCCATAACATAAATAGGATCGCCGCCGTCATGGTAGATCGGTTCAAACAATGAAACTGGATCTTGAATGGCGTCCAGTGCGAATACGACATCTTCCTTCGGAACGTTTAAAGCTTCCGATATTTCAAAAATCGTCGGTTCGCGTGAATTTTTGTTCGTCAAGCTATCCCTAACTTGAAGCGCCTTGTAGGCAATGTCTCTCAAGCTGCGTGATACGCGTATAGGGTTGTTGTCACGCAAGTAACGGCGTATTTCCCCGATAATCATCGGTACGGCATAGGTGGAAAATTTGACATTTTGGCTAAGGTCGAAATTATCTATCGCCTTCATAAGTCCAATGCATCCGACCTGGAATAAGTCGTCTACAAACTCTCCCCTATTGTTAAACCGTTGTATAACGCTAAGCACTAGCCGCAGATTACCGTTAACTAATTTCTCTCTTGCTGCCCACTCATTACGGGTTTGTAATGCCGTAAACAATTCTCTCATTTCGACATTATTAAGGACAGGCAGTTTCGCGGTATCCACTCCACAGATCTCGACTTTATTTCGGGTCAACGTGATTACCTCCCAAGGAGAAACATTAATGTACATTATCTCCTCAGGAGTCCTTTTTATTCCTATTGCGACATCGTTCGACAACTGCAAGCAGGATGCGGGATCTAAACCATTTTGTTAAATTCTTTACGAAGCCTTTTAATAATTCGCTTCTCAAGGCGTGAAATATAGGACTGTGAAATGCCAAGAAGATCAGCAACATCCTTTTGTGTTTTTTCCTCGCCGTCGGCAAGACCGAAGCGAAGCTCCATAATAATCCGTTCACGCTCTGACAATTTATCAAGCGCTTTGTGAAGCAGCTTGCGATCTACCTGCTCTTCAATGTTACGGTAAATCGTATCATTCTCCGTTCCGAGAACATCCGATAGAAGCAGTTCATTTCCATCCCAGTCGATGTTAAGCGGTTCATCAAAGGACACTTCGGTGCGCGTCTTACTATTGCGGCGCAGGTACATCAATATTTCATTTTCAATACAACGCGAGGCGTAGGTGGCCAGCTTAATCTTTTTCTCAGGATCAAACGTGTTAACCGCCTTAATTAGACCGATCGCGCCGATTGATACGAGATCTTCAATATGAATGCCGGTATTCTCAAACTTACGAGCGATGTATACGACTAGCCTTAAATTACGTTCAATTAGCATTGCGCGAATAGCCGTATCGCCGGTAGGCAGTTTTTCCAGCAAATATTCTTCCTCTTCACGTGTTAGGGGAGGCGGTAATGCCTCACTGCCACCAATGTAATAAATTTCTTCACTTTTTAATCCGAATAAAAACATGACACGATAATAATATAACTGAAGGATCAGTTTGTACTTGACGAGCATCTGGCCCATCCCTCCTCGTTTGTATGAGCATACGTTCGTTACTGTTGTACCATAGACGGATGGATAATGGCTCGATATGCTCCATCAGACGTTAACTTACCGCCGTCAAGCCCGATAAGCACCTTCCGCGTTTCAAAAACTTGTCCTTCCCTAGTAATTTCAACCGCATCCGGCTTTATCGCTAGCATGAACTGTGACCCTCGATTGACACCTCTGAATGGTACTAGACGAAGTCGATCTTGCCAAACAAAGGTGTGCTCATCCATTCCCGCTACAAGACGATCCACTTGTGCATCTCGTATGCTATTCAACCACGATTCAGGTAAATCATCTTGCCACAAGGATGCCTCCATTACCATGACCGGTGTCCGTGTAAGTGGATCATAAAGCTGATTGCCGGTGTCGATCAGGCCTATGCAGGTTTGTATACGTTCTCCAATCATAATTTTCACTTCTGCCAAATGAGTTTGCACCAGCTCCCTTTCTCTTTTTTGCGTCAATACGGCACGGTATATATACAATCCGATACATAACGCAGCAATCAAATAAAACAATCCCATCTTAAGCTCCACACGCATGTTTCCGTTTACGAACATCATCGTTTTCCAAACCTCACGGGACCCTTGCATGAACAAATAATAAAGTCCAAGCACAGCTCCAGCAGCCACAAAGTTAACCGCATAAAACGCTGCAACATTCCTCATATAGTGCTGAATCGAGGCAAAGCCAAAAGCAATCCATAAAATCAATAACGACGTAGCAACCTTAACTGCAAATGTGAATAAAAAAGATAATTGTGGAAAAAGCATTAAAACGACATAACAAGCTCCGACAGCAGAAGCCAATAATACTCGCCAAGGCTTCGGTTTAAGATGACGTGCCCAAGCAGTAGTTAATAGAATAGCACCGTCAACGAGCAGCTCTCGCAAAAACATAACATCAACATAAACAGCCACTTCGGTCACCTTCCTGCAACTGGCGGTAAACGGCCTGCAGCCGGCACCCGGGAGAACGATTGACACTAGTATATTAAAATCCTATTTCAAAGTCTGTCTATTCATGACGGCATGACGTATCTTTTTTTGTCGAGTAGGAGTATAAAAAACGGCAAGTCTTTTACGTTTAATTTTGCAGAGGCTTATATCTTTAGCTCGTCCTATTTTGCTAACCGTTCATTAACCTAGGGCTGCTCCTGTGAGGGATCACTCCTATGTCAGGCTGAATCTACCTTTTTGTTTCTTTTTGAGGTTCCCGCCATCACTTGTCATTGCTAAAATAATTTTCGACTAATTAATCTGGCCGTTTTTTTTAAAAACACAAAAAATTTGGAATGGATACTTGTTCCACATTGACAATTAGATTATCATTCTAAATAGATAGAAGCAGTGAAGCACACCGCTTACTCGGGAGATCTCTCCCGCAGTATGCGGTTTTTTTTATTTTCCGGAGGAGGATGATAAATTTGTCGTTTCAATCGGTATATGAATGTTGGCTGGAACTTCATCTAAAAAAGAGTAGTGGAGAAAATAGACGGAGGCTGGAGCAAGGACATGGACATGCTGAAAAATTTTTTTTAGAAAAGGTATGGTATCCTGCCTTCCATCAACTTGAGGGACTTATTCCAGAGTTTGAGATTGCTGATTTTCGAGACGGCACTCGTTTTTTAGACTTTGCTTATTTAAAATCAGGCTTGCGGCTAGCGATCGAAATTGATGGATTTCGCACTCATTCCTCAGAAATCACTCGCTGGCAGTTTTCAGATTCATTAATGCGTCAAAACCACCTTGTGCTCGACGGTTGGAAAATATTGCGTTTCTCCTATGATGACCTAAAAGAAAAACCGCGAATGTGCCAACAACTTCTCCAACAATTTATGGGTAGGAGCTTAATTGGCAATAAAAAAGATACAAGCGCTGATGCATTCTTGGAGTTGGAAGTATTACGTTATGCTTCTCAACTACAGCATCCTATCCGGCCCACTGATGTAATCGATCTTCTAAAAATCAAAAAACGCGAAGCTCAAAAACTGCTTCACCGTATGGTTCTCAATCAAGCCTTGTTGCCCGCAGGAAATGGCACCCAGAGAATTCGATGCTACAAAGTAAACCAAGAGCAGCTGCATACTCTTTTATTCACCTCACTTTAACTGGTACATTAGAGGGTTGTTTGCATTTACGATATGCAGCTTCTCACCCTTGCTCATTCGCAAATAGTAGGCTGTAAGAACGTATAGGCGCTTATTGGCAGCAAACTAAGGCTTCTTTCATGCTGTAAGAACCTATGTGTTCTTACAGCGGCTTATCTACCTTGCTCATTCACCAAGCATTGTTTGTAAGAACATTTATGTGCTTATTGGCAGCTAACCATGGTTTCTTTCATGCTGTAAGAACCTATACGTGCTTACAGAGGCTTATCTACCTTGCTCATTCGCAAATAGTAGGCTGTAAGAACGTATAGGTGCTTATTGGCAGCTAACCATGGTTTCTTTCATGCTGTAAGAACCTATACGTGCTTACAGAGGCTTGTCTACCTTGCTCATTCGCAAATAGTAGGCTGTAAGAACGTATAGGCGCTTATTGGCAGCTAACCATGGTTTCTTTCATGCTGTAAGAACCTATACGTGCTTACAGAGGCTTCTCTACCTTGCTCATTCGCAAATAGTAGGCTGTAAGAACGTATAGGTGCTTATTGGCAGCTAACTATGGTTTCTTTCTTGCTGTAAGAACCTATACGTGCTTACAGAGGCTTCTCTACCTTGCTCATTCACCAAGCATCAGTTGTAAGAACATATAGGTGCTTATTGGCTAGCTAACCATGGTTTCTTTCATGCTGTAAGAACCTATACGTGTTTACAGAGGCTTACCTACCTTGATCATTCGCAAACAGTAGGCTGTAAGAACGTATAGGCGCTTATTGGCAGCTAACCATAGTTTCTTTCATGCTGTAGAACCCATGTGTTCTTACAGCGGCTTCTCTAGCTTGCTCATTCGCAAATAGTAGGCTGTAAGAACGTATAGGTGCTTATTGGCAGCTAACCATGGTTTCTTTCATGCTGTAAGAACCTATACGTGCTTACAGAGGCTTATCTACCTTGCTCATTCGCAAATAGTAGGGGTAAAAACGTATAGGCGCTTATTGGCAGCTAACCATGGTTTCTTTCATGCTGTAAGAACCTATACGTGCTTACAGAGGCTTATCTACCTTGCTCATTCGCAAATAGTAGGCTGTAAGAACGTATAGGTGCTTATTCGCAGCAAACTAAGGCTTCTTTCATGCTGTAAGAACCTATACGTGCTTACAGAGGCTTATCTACCTTGCTCACTCGCAAATAGTAGGCTGTAAGAACGTATAGGTGCTTATTGGCAGCTAACCATGGTTTCTTTCATGCTGTAAATGTATATGCGTGCTTACAGCTGCTTTTCCCCTTTTCTCGATCAACTTACAATCAAACAAATAAAAAAAGCCTCACCATAATGGCGAGGCTTAGTACAAAAAGTTTTAGCGATCGTTGCGAGGGCGATTGCGCAAAAATGCTGGAATTTCAAGCTGGTCGCTTGAAGTGTTGTTAGCTCCAAAAGGCTTAACTGCATTGGAGCTGCCCTGTTGCCTTGTATCAACCGCTTCTGGCTGCTGTTGTGGAACACGACGAGCAGCTGGTGACTTGTGCTCGAAGCCCGTTGCTATAACGGTTACTTTAATTTCGTCCTTCAGATCTTCATCGATGATCGCACCAAAGATCATGTTCACATCTGGATCAGATGCTGAAATGACAATTTCAGCTGCTTCATTCACTTCATAGAGTGAAAGGTTGCTGCCGCCAGTAATGTTCATAATAACGCCGCGAGCGCCGTCAATTGACGTTTCAAGCAGCGGGCTCATAATCGCTTTTCTCGCTGCTTCAGCAGCACGGTTCTCGCCAGTAGCAATACCGATACCCATCAAAGCGGAGCCGCGTTCTGTCATAATCGTTTTTACGTCTGCAAAGTCAAGGTTGATTAGGCCTGGTACTTGAATAAGGTCTGAGATGCCTTGAACGGCTTGACGGAGCACGTTATCCGCTTCACGGAAAGCTTCCAGCATTGGTGTCTTTTTGTCTACAATCTCAAGCAAACGGTCATTAGGAATGACGATAAGCGTATCTACTTTTTCTTTGAGCGCTTCAATCCCAAGCTCAGCTTGTCCAGCACGCTTGCGTCCTTCAAAGGTAAAAGGCCGAGTAACAACCCCTACAGTGAGTGCGCCGCATTCGCGAGCGATTTCGGCAATAACCGGAGCTGCTCCCGTTCCCGTACCGCCGCCCATTCCTGCTGTCACGAATACCATGTCCGAGCCTTTAAGCTGGTTCATAATAATTTCGCGAGATTCCTCTGCAGCCTTGCTGCCTACATCAGGATTGGCACCCGCACCAAGTCCACGCGTCAGCTTATCGCCGATTTGCAGCTTATGCTCGGATTTAGCCAAATGCAGCGCCTGAGCGTCGGTGTTTACCGTAATAAACTCCACGCCTTTAACACCATTTTCTATCATTCGGTTAACGGCATTGCTACCGCCACCGCCAACACCTATTACTTTTATTTGAGCAAGCTGCTCAAGCTCAAAGTCGAATTCCAACATCTTTCATTTTCCCCCAGTCAAGCGTAAACTGCTGATAACATCTATGAGACGGCACAGCAACGTTTCGCAGTAAAATATAAGTATCGTATATAAGGTGAAACTTATATTATCTTAAATCCTCAAATAAATTCATTAAACATACTTTTAATCCGCTCGAACATACCGGGTTTAGTAGAAGGTGTTGGACTTGCTTTGCGGCTTGCCGTTTTCTTCACTGCTCCAGTTCCGCGAGCTCCCATATATTTTGACACATATTGAATCATGCCAACGCCGCTGCTATACGCCGGGTCTCTTACACCAATATAATCAGGGAGTGCAATTCGGACGGAAGACTCAAGCTCTGCCTGGGCCAAAGCGAGTGTTCCTGGCATCGATACAGTGCCACCGGTCAACACATAACCGTTAACCTTGTCGCCATAACCAAGTCGACGTACCTCTTGACGAACTAAATGGAAAATCTCTTGCATGCGAGGCTCAATAATACTAGCAAGATCAACCTGTGAAAACTCTTTTTCCACATTGCTGCCCATTCGTGCTACTTTAAACTTCACATCTTCAGCTGCATCCAATACATTAGAACAGCCATATTTAAGTTTGATTTTCTCAGCTTGCTCACTTTGTGTGCGCAAGCCATAAGCTATATCATTTGTTACATATTCGMCACCAATTGGAAGCGTTGACGTAGCAGCTAAGCCGCCTTGATCATAAATGGCAATCGTACATGATCCCGCCCCTATGTCAGTAAGAACAGTCCCTATCGATTTCTCATCTTTGGTGAGCGAAACCACGCCTGAAGCGAGTGATAACAAAATGACACCAGAAATACGAAGGCCTGCTTTCTCTACACAACGCATAAGGTTATGTATAGCAGTCTTCGTCCCCGTGACGATCGTCGCCTCAACCTCAAGGCGAACGCCAATCATACCTCGCGGATCGGAAATACCTTCCAAGCCGTCTACTAGATACTGCTTTGGAACCAAGTTAATGATTTCACGCTCTGGAGGGAGCGCCACTACTTTAGCAGCTTGTAATACTCGTTCAATATCTTCTTCACCAATTTCACGGTCCTCATTGGATACTGCAACGACGCCTCTATTGGTTTGCAAAGCAATATGATTGCCTTGAATACCAACATATACGTCTGATATTTGAATGCCTACCATGCGCTCCGCATGCTCTACGGCATTACGGATCGATTGCACAGTCTGGTCAATATCTACTATTGCTCCTTTGCGAATACCCTCTGAGTCGGCTGATCCAACTCCAATAATATTAATGGCTCCATTATTCACTTCACCAATAATAGCACGAACTTTGGATGTACCGATGTCCAAACTGACGATGATGTCGTTGCTGCTCATCTTGCGGCACCTCCGTTTCAAATAATTAATTATTTTACCACATGTTAAGGTCTTCCTACATATTCAACGCTTTTATTATTTTCCCTCTTTTTTCAACAAATTTTTCGATGTTTCTCGCTTTGTGTCGAGCACCGCCCCTTGCGATTCTCTATATTTCCTATGTTTATCCAGCTTCATCGAGTATTAATGCATAAATAAAATTCTACCATTCTTTCAGACTATTGAGTAGTATAATTTTACTCAGAATCTATATTTTCTGGACTCTCACTTACGAAAGGCACATATGTATCCGCCAGAAGCATCGTGATCTTACCTGGCTCTTGGGTCTCGATTACTGCATTCAACGCTTCAATCTTCTCTGGAAGAACCGACACCGCTGTTACCACTTCAAATTTTGTGCGAGTGTACATCAGAATTCGATCGGGATAAGCGGTTGACGGAAATGGTAAAATCTCAGACAGGTCGGAGAGCTGCTTCGTCGATATTTTTGCAAGCTGCTTCGTGAGCTGTGCTTTTACGGGATCTCCATCTGCCCAGCCTGACAATACAGGCTTGTCCACAAGCTGCATTTCATCGCTGTCAGCCTCAACTGTCGTTCCATTTGTCAATAACGCTGTCATTTCCCCTTGCTTGGAAAGCTCGAATGCAACAACAGGAAACTCCTCTACATGAATCTTCACCACACCTGGAAATACCTTCGTAACCTTAGCCCCTTTAATTTGTGGCAATGTGACAATTCTATCTTCTATAGTAGAAGACGAAGTTCGAAAAAAAGCATCGCCAACCAAAATAGCAGCTGCCTTGCCTATTTCTTCTCTCGTTACGAATCTAGTTCCTTCAATTTGGATTTCTGATATTTTGCTAATAGAGGAATTAAAAAATAATACAGCCAAAAGCGCCACAAACAATAATATAAGTATGGTTAACAGCTTCCGACTGCCCATTCTTTTTTTCGGTGGTTCCTTAAGTACTGGCATCTGTGCACTCATAACTTGTCCCTTCTTTCCCCAAAAAACATCCGGTTAACCTCTCCGCGTCAGCCTTCGCTTAGCATCAAAAGGGTACCGGCTGTTTCTATCTTGCAGCTCATGCGCATAGTATTAGTTATTAGGCACTGGCGAATAACGCGAAATCCGCGCACCCAGCCTAGACAGCATCGTTTCGATTTTTTCGTAGCCTCGATCGATGTGATGAATTTGCTCAACGACCGTCCTTCCTTGCGCTGCTAAACCAGCTATGACAAGGGCGGCACCCGCTCTCAAATCCGTTGCTTCCACCGTCGCTCCATAAAGCCTTGGCACGCCGCGAATGAATGCCGCATTCATGTCTACGCGAATGTCTGCACCCATACGTGACAGTTCATCCACATGCTTTAATCTGCCTTCAAAAATCGTTTCTTTCAATACGCTCACACCATCTGCAAGCGTAAGCAGCACCATAACCTGAGACTGCAAATCGGTAGGAAAAGCCGGGTATGGAGAGGTTACGATTCTTTCAACCGCTCTAGGCCTTGTTGCACTGCCAACTTTAATTATATCATCGTCGACAACAATTTGAACACCTGCCCGGCGCAGAACATGAATCAAGGAAGATAAATGGGCTGGCTGCGTATTTTGGAGCGTGACTTGACCGCGTGTTGCAGCGGCGGCTACCATGATGGTCCCTGCTACAATACGATCCGGAATCACTTTATAACGACAAGGTGTTAGCGACTGTACCCCATCTATCGTTATCGTGTCGGTTCCGGCTCCCATTATTTTAGCGCCCATTGCATTTAAAAAGCCTTGCAAGTCTTGAATTTCCGGTTCCCTTGCAGCATTGCTTATTGTGGTTCGGCCTTCTGCCAAAGCAGCGGCCATCATAATATTTTCTGTTGCGCCGACACTTGGAAAGCTTAAGTGAATATCCGCTCCCCTTAGTTTCTCGGCACGGCATATGATCCGGTTACCCAATTCTTCTATTTCTGCACCCAGAGCCTGAAGACCTTCTAAATGAAGATCAATTTTCCGCTCACCGATTGCACATCCACCTGGTTGATAAACCTGAGTTTCCCCAAATCTAGCAAGCAAAGGCCCCATTAAAAAAATAGAAGATCGCATCTGTCTCATTAACGATTCCGGCACGTGGGATGTATGTGCAGTCTCAGTGTCCAGCACCACAGTTCCTCCCGTATGCTCGGCGCGGCATCCTAATTCGCGCAAAATGTTCAGCATGACATCGATATCTAGCAAATCAGGCACATGATCTATCGTTGTTGTGCCTTCGGCCAATAGACTGGCAGCCAGAATCGGCAAAGCGGCATTTTTCGCTCCTTGGATAACTATGGTTCCTGAGAGAGGTTTCCCACCTTCAATCACCAATTTGTCCAATGTATCACCTCCGAATTACCGCTCACCCACCACCAATACTTCCGGCACCAACAGGATGCCATAGCGGTCCTGAACAGTGCTTTTTATATGAGTCATGAGGGCGAGAACGTCTTCAGCTGTTGCTTGCCCGGTATTCACAATAAAATTGGCGTGCTGCTTCGATACTTGCGCTCCTCCGAGGCTTTCACCCTTTAATCCAGCCTCTTGAATGAGTCTAGCGGCATAATCATTAGGCGGATTGCGAAATACGCTGCCTGCACAGGCAAGCTGCAAAGGCTGCGTTCTCAATCTTCTCTCTTTGTAGGAGGCCATCCTAGCGAGTACTTCCTGCCTATCCCCTTCTGCCAGCTCAAAGGCGGCTTCAATGACAATGCCCTTTTGCTCGTGAAGCATGGAATGGCGGTAAGCGAAGTTCATAGCCTCACGATCGTAGCGAACCAATTCTCCTGTTTCCAGTACAATATCAGCTGACTTAAAAATACGTGACACATCTGATCCATGCGCGCCAGCATTCATATAAACGGCTCCGCCTACCGTACCTGGGATTCCCCCCGCGAATTCAAGTCCGGTCAGACCTTGTTTTCCAGCCATGACTGATAGCTTAATTAAAGAATATGAAGCACCGGCTATTGCTGTCGATCCTTCAAAACGCAAGTAATCGAGCCCTCTGTGCGGTTTTATTACAACGCCGCGAATCCCTTTATCACTTACCAGCATGTTCGAGCCTCTGCCTAAATTAGTCCAGGGTATTTGATGTTTTTGCACCAAACGTACCGCCGATACCAATTCATCTTTGCTACTAGGGAGGATTAAGATATCAGCGAGACCGCCGATTTTCCAAGTTGTATAGTTCGATAGCGGTTCGTTGTACAAAACTTCGCCAAGATTAGCTTGTTCCAATTCCGCTTTAAAAGCTTCCATTCGTTGAACCTCCCTAAGGTTTTGCGTAGCAAAACCTACTTCGTAAGCAAATGCTTAGGTTTTGCGCAGCAAAACCTACTCCGCAAGCACATGCCTGGCTGTGTAAGAAGAAAAAGAAATTCCCCTTCAGCAGTCTGAATCGCTGCTGCCGGTTTTTCTGTTGTAATCACCGCTCCTTTCGGGTGACGGTCACGAATATAGTGTATCTTATGCCCATATAGGCTCTTGTGTGACAATGGCCTATATCGAGCCAACTGGCTCACTGATTGGTCTGTGCAGCAGACCAGAACTCAAAGCTGGTTGCCGCTTTAGCGAATTGACTGTTTCTTTCAAATAAAAGTGTATTCAATATCTCATCATATTAAAGGAGCAAATTTTCCTGTAAACAACAATATCCGGCTTGGATAGCTGCTGTTATGCAACCTGCAGCTATCCAAGCCGGACGTTTATTGTTTTTTTCTACTAAACAGCTGCTGGTTAATGCCCTAGGCATGAAGCCTCACCTCGAATAACGAGATATGTTCAACAAAATCCCCAGTGCAGTTAAGAGAAGCGTTAGGGATGAACCCCCATAGCTAACAAGCGGCAGCGTAATTCCCGTAACGGGCATCATGCCAATGACGACACCAATATTAATCAATACTTGTACACCGATAATGCCTGTGATGCCGACTGCCAGCAAGCTCCCGAATGTATCCGTAGCTGCAATAGCAGCGCGTATCCCCCGCCAGATGACAACTAGAAATAATAGTATAAGAGTAACTCCGCCAATGAAGCCAAGCTCTTCCGCTAAAATCGAGAATATAAAATCGGTTTGCGGCTCAGGCAAATAACTGAACTTCTGTCGGCTCATACCTAGACCGAGCCCAACGAGTCCACCTGGTCCGATCGCATATAAGGATTGAATAATTTGATAGCCGCCTCCGAGCGGGTCTGCCCATGGATCAAGAAAATTCGTTATTCGCTTTAATCGGTATGGCGCAGCGATGATAAGGCCAACAAAACCTGCGACACCGATGAGCGCCAAGCCGCCTAAATGAGATAATCTAGCTCCAGCTGTAAAAATCAGAATTAAAGAGGCGCCAACCATCACCGCTCCAGTACCTAGATCAGGCTGCAGCATAATGAGTCCGAAGGCTAGTCCAACAAGCCCTAGCGGCGGCATAAGCCCTTTTGTGAACTGCGTAATCGTTTGCTGCTTCTCAGAGAGCCATTTGGCTAAAAATAATATCATCGCCAGCTTCATAAATTCAGAAGGCTGAATACCGAAGGAGCTAATGCCAAGCCAGCTGCGTGCGCCGCCGCGAACGACGCCGACACCAGGGATCAGCACGAGCAGAAGAAGTCCGAAGCAAACCAATAAAGCCATTGGCGCCCACTTTTTCCAAACCGTATAATGCGTATTCATTGTAAACAACAACGCGCCTATACCGAGTCCAGCAAATAGCACCTGACGCTTTACATAGTAAAAACGATCACCGAATTCATGAAAAGCAAGCACTGCGCTAGCGCTGTACACCATAATCAACCCGATAGCGAGAATGAGCCCAATTGCAGTCAGCATCCAAATATCCGGGGCAGAACGCGCTTTGGCCATAGCGAACACACCTCTTAGCATGGGAAAGTAGGGACATGCCCCCTACTTACAAGGTATGCGCCGAATCTTTAAAAATGCGCCCTCTTTGCTCATACGATGTAAACATATCCCAGCTTGCGCATGCAGGCGACAATAAAACAATATCACCTGGCTCTGCAATAGCTGCAGCTTGTTTCACCGCCTGCTGAAGGACGGACTCGGCGTCCTCACTAGGTTCGACGATTTCCACCTTAGCTAAACCTGCCAGCTCTGCTACACGGGAGAGCTTTTCTCTCGTTTCTCCTAATGCAACAAGCCCCTTTAAGCGATCGCGGAATAAAGGAACAAGCTCCATATAGTCAGAGCCGCGGTCAAGTCCTCCAGCCACTAGAACGATCGGTGCGGATAACGAGCGAACGGACATCATCGTTGCAACCGGGTTTGTCGCTTTCGAATCATTATAATATTTGACACCATTCACTTCACGGACGAACTCCAGGCGGTGCTCCACGCCTCTAAACAACTGCAGCGGTTCTACAAGACGCTCTGGCGCAACTCCAGCAGCCAAACACGCCGCAATGGCAGCAAGCGCGTTAGCGGCGTTGTGGCGGCCTGGTATGCCTAGCTCTGAAACTGGTAAAATGTTAATTTTCGAGTCCTCAGACTGGCGGAATACAATTTGTCTATCCACAGCGGCTTCATCATTTTGTGCGTCACCGTTGTCCCGCTCATATGGCGGATCAATGTAAATGCCCGCATCCAGTCGCTCATATATAGAGAAAGGCAGCAGCTGTGCGATAAGAAACTCCGAAAGCGCGCGGCATTCCGGGTCATCCCAGTTGACGACAGCAACATCATCTTCCGTTTGGTTATCAAAAAGTTTTGCTTTTGAATTGACGTAGTCATCCATATCGCCGTGATAATCCAAATGCGTCTCTGCAATGTTAAGCAATAGCGCAATATGCGGACGGAACTCGCTTGTTCCTTTCAATTGAAAGCTGCTTAGCTCAGCAACGATCCATTGATCGGGCGTCGCTTCCAAGGCTGCTTCGCATAGAGGACGACCGATATTGCCTGCCACGATGGGATTCAAGCCAGCTGCGCTTAATATTTCGCCGATCCAAGTCGTCGTTGTTGTTTTGCCGTTTGAGCCTGTAATGCCTATTATCGGTGCAGGAGAAAGCCAATAAGCAGCTTCTACCTCCGTAATGACCTCAACGCCAAGCTCCTCCGCCCTCTGCACTGGAGGAGACGTATATGGGATACCAGGGTTTTTGATAAGGAGCGCTGTTTCTTCTGTAATTAGGTCATCTGGATGATAACCGCATAGCACAGAAATGCCCAAAGCAGTCAATTCGTCCGCTTCGGGGCATAATTCACGTTCCTTCATGTCGTTCACTACAACTTCTGCGCCTAATTGATGAAATACTTTTGCGACGCTTACCCCGCTTCTAGCCAAGCCTAAGACGACAACTCGGCGGCCTTCATAAGATGCCGGATGATTCATAACTGACAGTCCCTTCTATGTATGCATAAAGCGGCTCTTAATCAAATAAAAGCCGCTTTTTTGTAAGCTTTATCTCTATAGTATAACAAAAAGTAAACCAATTGCTGCAAACACGATGCCTACAAACCAAAACACAGTAACAACCTTCCATTCGGACCAACCAACGAGCTCAAAATGATGGTGAATGGGACTCATTTTGAAAATACGCTTCCCTCTAAGCTTGAAGGAGCCTACCTGTAATATAACAGAAAGCATCTCAAGTACAAAAACACCGCCGATTACGATAAGGAGCAGCTCCGTTTTGGTCAAAATAGCGACTGCTGCAATACCGCCTCCTATGCCTAGCGAGCCCATATCTCCCATAAACACTTTTGCTGGATGTGCGTTGAATACTAGAAAACCTAGAACAGCGCCTACCATAGCTGCAGAGAATACTGCTGATTCATGAGCTGACGTTTGTAGAGCAACTACAGTAAAGGCACCAAATGCGATGGCACTCGTCCCAGCCAGCAGACCGTCAAGACCATCGGTGAAATTAACTGAATTGCTTGCTGCAAAAAGAATGATGACGACAAGCGGATAATAAAACCAGCCTAAATCAATTCCCCAGCCTGTACCAGGCACGGATATTTCGGTGCTGTGCCCCATATTATAGAGCATTGCACACACGATTATTGAAAATAAAAGTTGACCAAAAAGCTTTTGTCTTGCCGTTAGTCCCAAAGAACGTTTAAATACAATTTTGATGTAATCATCCAAAAAGCCGACAAGACCAAATCCAAGCGATGCGGTCAGCAGCACCCAAAATTCAGCCGTTTTATCAGAAAACTTCAGGAACGTGATCATTAGAGCAACCATAATGATAATGCCGCCCATCGTTGGCGTACCGCTTTTTTTCAGATGGCTTTGCGGACCTTCCATACGAATCTGCTGCCCAAACTTTAAGCGGCGGAGCACTGGAATGAACAATGGTCCGAGTAGAACCGCTAGCAGGAATGAAGCGCCAATCGAAAATAAAATGACCATCATATCCATTTCCTCACCCCACTTCCAATGCTTGGACAATCTGTTCCATCTGCATGCCGCGTGAACCTTTTATGAGCACGATGTCCGTTGGCTGCATTTGCTCCCTCAGCCACAGCGTCAGCTCATTTTTATCTTCGAAATGTTTAATCACATCATTCGCGCCTGCGTTAGGAAATTGCGATTTCACGCCCTCAGCAATATGTTTTGCCAAAGGTCCGAAGGTAAGAACCGCATCCGCCTTGCTTGGCGTTATATATGCACCTACTTCAAAATGAAGCGTCTGCTCCTCTGGCCCGAGCTCAAGCATATCGCCAAGCACGATCCATTTGCGGCTATAGCCGTCCAGTTGCTCTACCAGATCAATCGCCGCACGAACGGCAGTCGGATTGGCATTATAAGCATCGTTCAATAACATAGTGCCATTAAACGCGCGAACAGGCTGAATGCGCATGCCCGTCAGCTTAAGATGGCTTAGACCTTCAACAATTTTTGCAGCTGGAACTCCGAAGAAGCGGCCAATCGCTATTGCAGCGAGCGCATTGCTGACATTATGCTGCCCTGGAACAGGAATTCGAACAGTTCCGAGGCCACTGGCAGTTCCATTATAAATAGCAGTAAAGGTCGTCGCTTCCGATTCAATGCTGATGTCAGATGCTGACCATTCATTCTGCTTCGATAACCCAAATGTACGGCGAACGATGCCTGCTGGAAGTATTGAACGCTCAAGCTCTGCTTCAAGAAGTGGTTCATCGCCATTGTATAGCAGTAAACCATCCTCGCTGAGCCCGAGCGCTATTTCAAGCTTCGCCTTCGCAATACCGGCTCTTGAGCCAAGCTGGAGCATATGCGCGTCGCCGATATTTGTAATAATAGCGGCATCAGGCTGTGCGATCTTCGTCAGCAGCTCGATCTCGCCGAAGCCGCTCATTCCCATCTCGAGCACGGCTACTTCCGTGTCCTCTTCAAGCCTCAGCACCGTCAGAGGCAAGCCGATGTGATTGTTCAAATTGCCTTCAGTCTTATGCACTTTATAAGTTGTGCCAAGAATAGCAGCTGCCATATCCTTTGTCGTTGTTTTGCCATTGCTGCCTGTAATGYCAACAACACGAGTGACAAGTTCACTGCGATAAGCTGTTGCAAGGCGCTGCAATGCAACCAGCGTATCCCCAACAATAAGAAGCGGCACTCCCTCAAGAGATGCTGGAACCTCGCGGCCTTTCTGCCAAAGCGCAGCAACCGCTCCATTTGCAATAGCTTGCTCCAAATAGGCATGCCCGTCAAAATGCTCGCCTACGATCGGAACGAACAACTGGCCCGCAGCAGCTTGCCGCGAGTCAGTTGTTACTCCTGTTATGTTAAGCTCTGCATGATTTCCATTCCATCTAGCGCCACTCATTTCGGCAATTTGTTTAATAGTACGTTTAATCACTGTATGATTCCCCTTATCGCTGCTTTCGCTACTTTTCGATCGTCAAATGGATATTTGACTCCGTTAATATCTTGGTAGGTTTCATGACCTTTCCCCGCAATCAATACTACATCGCCGAGGCTTGCCATTTCAACCGCTTTTTCAATTGCTTCCTTGCGATCAACGATTAATTTATAAAATGAAGGATCAATTCTGCTGCTTATTAATCCAGCTTCAATATCCTTTAATATGGACTCAGGCGGCTCCGATCGTGGGTTATCCGATGTTATGATAGCGTAATCCGCGTATTTCACTGCAATATTCCCCATTAGCGGCCGCTTGGAGCGATCACGGTCACCGCCGCAGCCAAATACACATATAATTCGATTTTCTGCAAATTGTTGAATAGCTCTGAGTACATTTTCAAGCCCATCCGGCGTGTGGGCATAATCTACAATTACGGCAAAATCTTGACCCGCATTAACCGCTTCAACCCGTCCGGGTACGCCGGGAATTTTGCTTAGACTGTGTGCAATCGCCTCTAGTTCCACGCCTTCAAGAAGCACAGCGCCTATAGCGGCAAGCGCGTTGTATACGTTGAACTTCCCAGCCATTTGCAATGTTATGTCCTGCTCGCCTCTGAATGTGTCAACATGAAAGGTCGTACCCTGTGCAGTTATTCGAATATTCGTTGCCCGAACGTCTGCCTCTTTATCAATTGCATAAGTGATGACTTCTGCCGCTGTGAGCTCGGCATATTCTGCGGATAAAGCATCGTCTGCATTAAGAACCGCATAAGATCTTTCGTTTTCCGCAGATGCATACACATTGCCAAGTCGCGAGAAGAACAATCCCTTTACCGCAGCGTATCGACTCATCGTTTCATGATAATCCAAGTGGTCCTGCGTCAAATTAGTAAATACTGCCGTTCGGAATCTGCAGCCCTTCACCCGGCCTTGCTCGAGAGCATGGGAGGACACTTCAATTGCACAATATTGCGTGCCCGCATCACGCATCTCCCCGAGATAGCTTTGAAGCTGCAGCGTTTGAGGCGTCGTACTGATCATAGGGAACGATTTTCCCGCATAACGACGTTCAATCGTACCGATCACACCGGTAGGCTTACTCTGGTCATTTAGGATTTGCTCAATTAAATAAGTTGTTGTCGTCTTGCCATTCGTCCCCGTTACACCGATAAGCTTCAAGGTTTGACTAGGCTGTCTATAATAATAATTAGCAATTACAGCCATGGCAAGGCGGCAATCTCTTACAATAATTTGCGGCACCAACAGGTCCAGCTTTCGTTCTGCTATTAGCGCTGCTGCTCCGGCGGCAACCGCCTCCGAAGCAAACGCGTGACCATCAACGGTATGGCCTCTCAAGCAAATAAACAATTGCCCTTCAATTACGCTTCGTGAATCCGTCTCAATGCCAGTCAGTTCCGTTTCCCCATCGCCTATCAGCCGTGAGGCTATAAGCAATTCCGCAACATCCTTTAATCGCATCTGCCCAGCTCCTCCCTTAAGCGCCGGCGGACAAACTTCCCCGCCTGCTGCACCCTCGTTAACTACCATTATAGTCAATGCGAGTGGGATATATTATCTTCTTCGCCCAAATAGATCCGAATCGTTGATCCGCGATCTACACGGGTTCCAGCAGCTGGAGCTTGGCGTATGACCGTTTTCCCAGAACCTGCGGAAGTCAGATTGAAATTCATATTCATATCCTCATACAAATCCGACACCGTCTTGCCAATCAAGTTCGGAACTGTAACAATAGGTGTTTCTCCATACTTATAAATACGGTCGATCTGCTTCTCACGAGCCGGAACTTCCAGAATGGTGAGCGCGTCCTCCAGCATATTGCGAACGATTGGCGCTGCAACGACTCCGCCGAACTGAATCCCTTGCGGATTATCAACCGCTACATAAATGACGATCTTCGGATCATCTGCCGGAGCAAAGCCAACAAAAGATACAATATGCTCATTAGGGGAATAACGTCCGTTAATAACCTTTTGAGCAGTACCCGTCTTGCCGCCTACACGATACCCGTCAATAAAGGCATTGCGGCCTGTTCCTTTGGCTACGACGCTCTCAAGCGCTTCACGCACCTGCTTGGACGTTTCCTCCGAAATAACCTTCCTAACCGCAACCGATTCTACCGTTTCTACGGTCGCTCCCGTCTCCGGGTTTATCCATGCTTTTGCTACATGGGGTTTATACAGCGTTCCGCCGTTAATTGCTGCGGAAACAGCCGTTATTTGCTGAATTGGTGTAACGGAGACCCCTTGACCAAAGGCCGTAGTGGCTAGTTCCACCGGACCGACCTGACTAAGCTTGAATAAGATCCCATTTTCTTCGCCGCCAATATCGATGCCCGTCTTCGTCCCGAAGCCAAAGTTCTTAATGTAATCAAATAGTTTGTCCTTGCCCAGCCTCTGACCAAGCGTTACAAACCCGGGGTTACATGAGTTTTCAACCACTTCAAGGAAGGTCTGACTGCCATGTCCGCCCTTTTTCCAGCAGCGAAGTCTAGCACCGCCCACCTCAATAGCGCCTGGATCAAAAAAACGTTCATTTTTCAAATCAACCTTTTTTTCCTCAAGAGCTGCAGCAAGCGTAATTATTTTAAAGGTAGAGCCTGGCTCGTATGTCATCCAAATAGGAAGATTTCGATTATAAACCTCAGTTGGAACCTCTCGATACTTGTCTGGCTCGTAAGTAGGTCTGCTCGCCATGCCTAAAATTTCACCGTTATTCGGATCCATCGCAATCGCGATTATACCATTTGGCTGTAAATTCGTCATCGCTTGATCAAGCTCACGTTCCATAACCGTCTGAATTTGCTTATCGATTGTAAGCTGCATCGTAAGCCCGTCCTTAGGTTCCACATAGGTGTCCGAAGAATTAGGCATTTGTCTGCCCGCTGCATCTGACAAGAAGGATACGCTGCCTCCGATACCGCTTAATTCTGTATTATATTTTGCTTCTACACCGGTTAAGCCTTGATTGTCGATCCCAGTAAAACCTAGCACATGCGCCGCTAAACTGCCGAAGGGATAAAATCGTTTGTTGTCTTCAGCTACAACGATGCCATCAAGACCCAGCTCTCGTATTTGTTCAGCTTTATCGATCGTAATTTTTCGCCCGCCTGGGCCAAGCTTAACGATCAGCGCTCGTGTTTTAATTTTTTTATAGAGTGTTTCTTGCGACATGTCGAGCAAAGGGGCAAGCGCTGCTGCTGCTGCCTGTTGATTCTTGATTTGGACAGGAATCGCATATACGGTAGGTGAGCTTACGTTGTAGGCGAGCTGAATACCGTTGCGATCAACGATTTCACCTCGCTTGGCTACGTATGGGATGTTGCGCCTCCATGAATCCTCTGCTTTATCCGCCAGCTGCTCACCTTGCCATAGTTGTACAAAGCTAAGTCTCACACATAATGCTAAGAATGACACCCCAGCAAGTATGAGCACGATAAATAAACGTCGCCTAACCGTTACATTAGATACCTTCACCGCTTGTTCCCCCTCCGCTTGACTGTTTCGAAAGGAGCGCTCAATTGCGCTCATTCCCAGATTATTCGGGACAAGCGGACGATAGAACAAGCTTTAAGCAACATCATATTAGTTCCTTGAAAATTCGGTATATGGATCACTCAGGAACAGCATTCCCATTACTGCTTGTATTGGAATTAGCAGCTTGATCCCCATTTGAAGTTGTCTGACCATCGGAGGTTCCACCGTTCGTGCCAGCTTCACCTTCTTTACCGGTCTCACTACCCTTATCGCCGCCTTCTTTCGCATCAGGGTTTGTTTCCGCATTGCCGGATTGACCTTCTTTGCCTGTCGGAGGGGCAAGTACAACTTTGAGCACTCTTACTTTATTCAATGTCTCTTCCTTCTGAGACACAACAAACCCTTGCCCCTCCGGAATGAGTCGAATGCCGATAAGAGAGGTTAATTCAAGAGCATCCCGCAGCGAAACCCCAGTCAGATCAGGGATAGCCAGCTTTTCACGCTGCTCCGTTATTAAATATATGCGCTGCGTCGGGTGTACGGCTGAACCTGGAGCAGGTATTTGCTGCAGCACCGTTTTACCATTTCCGATTAAATCAAATGTCATGGCCTTCGCTGTTAATTCTGCTTTCGCTTGTTGAACTTTAAGCTCTGTTAAATCTGGAACCGTTATTGTCGCTTCTTTTTTCAAATTTGCGGAACCAGCCGGATAGTTAGGAGCTACCCCCATTTTACGCAAGCTTTTGAGCACGATTTGTTTAAATGCCGGAGCCGCTATCTTTCCCCCGGAAGCAAAAGTAGTATTTGGCTCATCTACGACGACATAAACGACGATTTTCGGATTATCAACCGGCGCATAGCCAATGAATGAAACAACATATTTGGAGTCGGAATAGCCGCTTTTACCATTTACCGTAGTAACCTTTTGAGCGGTTCCTGTTTTGCCTGCTACACGGTAACCCTCGATATAAGCGTTTTTACCGGACCCCTTATCCTGATCCGATACAACCTGCTCCAAATACTCACCGACTTTTTTAGAGGTTTCCTCTGAGATCACTTGGCGAACCATCTTCGGCTCGAAAGTCGTCGTCGTTTTGGTCGACGGATCTGTCATGCTTTTTACGATTTGTGGTTGAAACAGCTTTCCGCCGTTAGCTACTGCCGCGACAGCTGCAACCTGTTGTATAGGCGTAACCGTCACTACCCCTTGACCAAAGGTAGCATTCGCAATCTCACTCGGGTATTTAAAGTTAATCGTACCGCTTAGCTCATTCCCAAGCTTAATGCCTGTTTTTTGCCCAAATCCAAAATTCGTGTAATATTCTCTCAGCTTCTGTTCCCCTAGTCTCTCATAACCAAGCTTGACGAAGGCAACGTTACTTGAATATTTCAAGCCATCCAAAAATGAAATGGTTCCCCATCCCTCTCGCTTAATATCACGGATTGGATTAGGTACACCTTTCAGTTTGATTTGACCTGATTTGTATAATTCATCTGGATTAAACAAACCTTCTTCAACCGCTGAAGCCAGCGTTACAATTTTGAAGGTTGAGCCGGGCTCATATAAAGATTTAATCGCATGATTGTAAGAGTTCGAGTTGTTTTTCCAATATTCATTCGGATTATATTGCGGCATGTTTGCCATCGCCAAAATTTCCATCGTATTTGGATCAGCCGCAATCGCTGTAGCGCTCTTAGGAGAATAGGTTTTCATAATTTCCTGCAGCGCTTCCTCCACATAATGCTGAATTTCGTTATCGATCGTCAGCTGTACATATTGACCGTCTTTGGCAGGCTTGTAGTCTACTTCACCTTCCGTGAGCTGAACGCGTTTTCCGTCCTTCTCATACTTGATATAGCCATCCTCACCTGAAAGCTGCTCATTAAATGAGGCTTCAACGCCAGTCATGGCGACTCCCTCTTTATCCAAATAACCGACAAGCTGCGCGGCTAGAGATTTTTTAGGATAATACCGTTTTAAATTTTCTTGCAAATCGATGCCGACGCTATATAGCTCCTTTTCTTTGGCTAAATCTTCACGAAACTTTTTAATTTTATCGGCATGCTCTTTGTCAATTTGCCAGCCTCCGCTTCGCACCTCCCGGTATACATAGAAATTCCCGTCCTCTTTTTTGGCAGTTACATTTTTCCGGAGCTCTTCCTTAGAAGTGCCAAGGATGTCATGCAAACCATTTATAATTTCTTCTGTAAGTTTCTCATCGTTAATCAGCTTCGGATTTAACGTCACATTATAAGCGATCGTATCCATTGCCAGAACACTCCCGTTACGATCGGCGATCGTGCCACGCTTGGCCAGCATCTTTTCTTCTGTTGACCATCTTTCTTTTGCAAGTCCATACCATTTGGCGCCTTCTACTACTTGCACAATATAAATTCGGCTTATTAAAACAAGAAAAAGGAGGGTCATTACCCCTCCAAACAATAGTGTCCGCAATCTAATTCTTTTTTTCATCATCGCTCACCCTATTCACTCATTGCTGATTTTATCGCGTCGTCACCTGTATTTACGGTAATTCCACTCTCAATAGAGCTAACCATCCCTTGGGTCTCTGCAAGCTTGCGTATACGTTCTGAATCACTGAGCATCTCTACTTGTTTCTTCAAGTCTTCCATCTCTACATTCATCGTCTGGTATTCGCTATTCAACTTTTTAATTTCGAGGCTCATGTCATAGATTTGCGCGTAGCGTAAAATAATGACACCAGCAACTACAACGCACATTAATACAGTAAACATATACAACAACTTCTCCTGAACCGGTAAGGATTTACGAGTTTTAACAAGCCGCTTCGTTTCCTTGATAACCGGTTGCTGATCCTGCTTTCGCTTAGGCTGCAGCGCTAAATTGCCATTCACATACGCCAATTCAAATCCCCCTCTTACAATTTTTCTGCAACTCTAAGCTTGGCCGACCTTGCACGCGGGTTGAGCTCTAGCTCTCTCTCTGAAGGTACGATCGGCTTACGATTGACTAATTTCACTTTCCCAGCATTGCCGCATACACATAACGGAAAATCGGGCGGGCATGTACATTTCTCCACAAACTTTGCAAACAATTGCTTGCAAATACGATCCTCAAGCGAATGAAAAGTGATCACCGATGCTCTGCCGCCAGGGGCTAAACAGCGAATCGTTTGTTCCAAAGCTTCTTCTTCTGCTCCCAGCTCATCGTTTACTGCGATACGAAGCGCTTGGAAGGAGCGTTTGGCGGGATGTCCGCCTGTGCGCCTAGTTGCAGCAGGAATCGATATTTTTATCAATTCAGCTAATTCACCAGTCTTCTCAATTGGCGCCTTTTCTCTTGCCTTCACAATATTTCTAGCGATGGACCGAGCGAATTTCTCTTCACCATAACGATCCAAAATGCGGGATATATCACGTTCGTCCCAAGTATTGACGATTTCATGAGCGGTTAGATCACCCTCGCGATCCATGCGCATGTCGAGCGGGGCATCATGGTTATAGCTGAAGCCGCGCTCAGCTTCGTCTAGCTGCGGACTGGATACGCCAAGGTCGAACAATATGCCATCGACCTGCGGAACGCCATCCAGCATAGGAACGTTGCAATTTCTAAGCTCCTGCTCCAAATCGCGGAAGTTGCTTCTTACGAGTGTAACCTTATCTAAATAAGGAGCAAGCCTAACACGAGCATTTTCCAGCGCCCAGTCATCCTGATCGAAAGCGATTAACCGTCCTCCTTCGCCTAACCGGGAGGCTATTAATTCGCTGTGACCTGCACCCCCAAGCGTACAATCGACGTAGATGCCATCTGGCTTTATAGCCAAACCGTCAACCGCTTCTTCTAAAAGTACTGTAATATGCTGAAACACGCCTAAGCCCTCCATTCTTGTTGTCTATTCTAGAAGTTGAAATCGAAATCAACGAGCTTTTCGGCGATTTCGTTAAAGGTTTGTTCGGATTGTTCGTAATAACCGTCCCAAGTCTGCTTGCTCCAAATTTCCACGCGACTAGAAACGCCGAGCACCATGCAATCCTTGTCCAGCTTCGCATATTCACGAAGATGGCTAGGTATATTTACCCTTCCCTGTTTATCCAGCTCACATTCGGTTGCTCCGGAAAAGAAAAACCGGGTAAATGCTCGCGCATCTGATTTCATAAGAGGCAATGTTTTCAGCTTTTGCTCCAAAACGGTCCACTCACTCATGGGATATACGAATAAGCAATTATCTAATCCACGGGTTGCAATAAACGAGGCTCCAAGCGATTCGCGGAATTTTGAAGGTATGATGATTCGGCCTTTCTCATCAATGCTATGTTGATATTCACCCATAAACATGACTTTGAACCACCCCTTCCCCTATTTCCACCACTTTGCCCCACTTTTCCCCACCTAGTAACAGTAGTTCGCCACCTAAAATAAAAATCCTGCTCAGTGAGCAGGATTTTCTAAAATATTTCACACTATTAAAGATTATTAATCATTCCAGCGTTGGCGGCTGCTCTTCTTCAGGCTTGGATGGCTTCGGCGCCGTCTCTTTCCTTCTTCGATAAAACCAAATGATTGGGATTGAAATAACAGCCAATATAGCTAATACAGGCAATGCACCTGCTAAAATAACTAACAATAGATTGATGGCATCCCAAACTACTTTTGTGCTGTTAACTAGCGCGTCCGACATCCTGCCACCTAAATGTGGTTTTTCCATACTTTTATTTTTTAGCGTTTGATTCGTTTGGTACATACGCAGCTCCACCGTCGAGAAAGCTACATTATTATCCAGATAGCGAACTCTTCCTTTGATTCGTTCAATTTCCTCCTGCACCCCTGAGAGCTGCTGTGAAAACTTTAACAGATCATCAGCCTTTGTCGCTTTATCCATCATGGTGAGCAGTCTAGCTTCAACAAGCTGCTTCGCTTTCAGCCTGGATTCAAGATCCACATATTCCTCAGATACGTCCTTGCCGCCGATATTGCGTTCAAATTCATTATGTTTAATTTGCTCAATCCGATCAATGAACGACATAAACCCAGCAGCAGGAACTTTAATCGTATAGCTTGATCCGATTTCTCCCTCGTGCTTCGTATCTTGAAATTGCAAAAGATAACCGCCGCTTTGATGAATGGCATTGCGCAGCGAGGTTGCTGCAGAAGCTAAATCGTCCACCTGCATACTTAAATTAGCGGTATAAATAATTTTCTGGTTGAATCCATCCGTGCCGATGGCCAGCTGAGCATCAATTCCCCCGCCAGATGCTTTGCTCTCGCCCGATCCCTCAGCTGGAGCCTCTTCCGCTTTAGCAGCATTGTCATTCAAGGTATAGCTCATCTCAGTTTCTACGTTTCTAGAAGCTGTTGTTGATAACAACTGTTCAGAAGCCGAGTTTTTAGAGCTGCTCGTATCCCCATCTGAGGAAGCGCATCCAACAAGCAGAACAACCAGAGAAACAATTGAAATAATTGCAAATATCCCTTTTTTATGTCTATACAAGAAAATACCCCCTTGCTTTTATTTACCTCTAGACGCAATCTGGGAATAAAAGGTTACAACATTGTCCATCCAAACCCGAACATCCGCGGATCTAATCATCGGTGTAAACGAATCAATTGCTTCTTTTATCTCCACATAAAAAAGAAGCCGCGATTGCTCGCGGCTTCTTCAATGCTTTATTCTGTTTCTTTCCAGCTGTCCAAATATGCCGATTGCTCCGCAGTCAGTTGATCAATGCCAAAGCCTATAGATTGCAGCTTCAGTCTCGCTACCTGCTCATCAAGCTCATAAGGAACATTGACTACTTTGCTGCCAATCGCTTTGTACTGCTCATTTACATATTTCAGTGCAACAGCTTGCAGTGCAAACGTCATATCCATAATTTCTGCAGGATGACCATCGCCAGCAGCCAAATTAACAAGGCGGCCTTCTGCCAGCAAGTAAATGCTGCGTCCATCCTCCAGCTTATATTCTTCGATGTTGCGGCGAACGGTTCTTACACTTGAAGATAATGCTGCAAGTTCTGGTTTGTTTGCTTCGACGTCAAAGTGACCTGCGTTGGAAATGATCGCCCCGTCCTTCATCACCTTGTAGTGCTCTCCGCGAATAACATCGCGATTCCCGGTAACCGTTACGAAAAACTCGCCAACCTTAGCCGCTTCGATCATCGGCATTACCGCGAAACCGTCCATATAAGCTTCGACCGCTTTAATCGCATCGATCTCAGTTACGACAACATTTGCGCCAAGACCTTTCGCACGCATGGCTACACCTTTTCCGCACCAGCCATAACCGACAACAACGACGGTCTTGCCCGCAACCATCAAATTCGTTGTGCGATTAATACCGTCCCATACGGATTGCCCTGTACCATAGCGGTTATCAAAAAGATGCTTGCAATATGCATCGTTAACAGCGACCATAGGGAATTTTAGTGAACCGTCTTTCTCCATCGCTTTCAATCGAATGATGCCTGTCGTAGTTTCTTCCGCACCGCCGCGCAGATTCTCGCCAAACTCCGGATGCTCCGAATTTAGAATCGTTGCAAGATCGCCGCCATCATCAATGATAAGATCAGGCTTCCACTCCAGCGCTTTAATATTAAGTGCTTTAAATTCTTCAGCACTTGGATTATATTTGGCAAATACAGTAATGCCATCCTCAACGAGAGCGGCACAAACATCATCTTGTGTTGATAGCGGGTTGCTGCCTGTTATAGTAACATCTGCACCGCCCGCCTTAACAACCTTAGCCAAATAAGCGGTTTTCGCTTCCAAATGAAGAGCAATTGTAACTTTCAGTCCTTTAAAAGGCTGTTCCTTTTCGAATTGCTCGCGAATCGTATTCAATACCGGCATATGCGCAGCTACCCAATCAATTTTCAAACGGCCTTCAGGTGCCAATGATAGATCGGCTACGATGCTTTTATTTGCTGTACTCATTCCATTTGCCTCCTCATATTTCATAAATAAACGATTTCATGTCCACCAGTACGGCTAAATGGCGCTTCAAGCAGCTTATCGAGCCAAATCAGGCTGTAACGATTCCAATAGGCTGCCATATTAAGCACTCGCTCTTGCGGCTTGTTCTGCGGGTTAATCGACAGATGGATACGATCAAGCTGACGTGTGGATGCTTCAAATTGTTTGTTAAAGGCATCTACCGTTTTTGAGCCCATATAGTTGATTTGCTCTACTATTTTTTGCAAATTCGTATCCCCAAGCTTAGAGAGCGACGGTTGAACGGAAGTTGCAAGCTCAAGAAGCGGTTTATATAGCTGCTCAAACGTATCTCTTGCTTCGGCAAACTGCTGTTCAATGGACAAGCCATCTTGTGCCTTCAGCCATTTCCCTTTGCTCTCTTCGAAATGTTCCATAACATCCTCAAAGGAAAGCTCATACTTATCCATGTGCTTGGCAACTGTTCCTTCAATTAAAGTATAAGACATACGCGGCACGATAATGGGCATTTCCATATTCAGCGTGCGGAATGCTTCTCCAGTTAAAGCCCAATAGGCAATTTCCCCAGGACCAAGCACAGTCGCAATAACAGGGAATAAATAATCCTGCATAAGCGGCCGCGTCAGAACGTTATTGCTGAGCTGCTGCGGCTGCTCGTCAGCGATCCGAAGGAGCTGTTCCTCCGTTAGCGACACTTGCTCTTTACGGTCTTGGAATTTTCCATCCTTCTTGTGAAGAAGCGTTCTTTCTTCGCTGTTATCCGAATTAAAGAGAAAAAGATTCGAGCTGCCAGCCGTTACATCTGCCTGAAGGCTGTAACCAAGCTCTCTCACCTTATCTGCAGCAGCAGCATAAGAATGCTCTAATTCATCGTTCTTCTCAATCAGCTTCCTGAACATAGGCGCTTCTATACGACGAATATCCTCATGATCGCCATCCATTAATACTAAGCCGTGTTTCCCGAATAAATGACTCAAAATCATTGCAAAAAAATCAGATAATGATTTCGCTTGTTTCGACATTTGGCGCAGTTCCTCTAACATCACAGGTTTGAACTCCGAATGCGGAAGCGATTGTTCAAGCTCAACAAGCAGCTCTTCCCATGTTTCTGCTGCAATCATCGTGCGGCTTACAGCTGTACGCGCACCTTCAGGACGCGCAACTGACAACTTGCGAAGCTCCTGCTCCGTTGTAATAACGTAGGCATGGTTCGCTTCATCCCAGTCATGATCTTCACCGGCTACCCAAAATACAGGAACAACCCTCCGCCCCAGCTGCTCACTTGCAGCTTTGGCCGCACCTATGATGGATACCGCTTTATGTATGACAAGCAGCGGACCCGTCCATAAACCAGCTTGCTGACCTCCAACCACGACCGGAGCCCCCTCCGCCATCGCAGAAATAGAAGCAAAAACTTCTGGATCAGCGTTAATCGCTTCATTGTAAGCACGAACCGCGCGAGCTACTTGAGCTGCATCAGCTCTAACCTCTCCGCTTTGCTCCAAACGATTAAAGCGTTTAACCCAATCTTGATCAACTCCCGCATGATAGCCATATAAAGCTTCAATGCGGTCATCGTTTTGATGTATATAAGCCTCTGTCAAAGGCTGTGCAATAGGCAATGCATAAGTATCTGTTCTCATAGCGCAGCCCGTAACCTCCCGCTTAATAGTCGTTTGTACGACTTCATATTTTAAAACTGAACATTTTAATTGTACACAATGGTGAAGCCGTCCGTCAAAACAAAAACACCTCTGCTCGGGAGAGGCGTTTAGCAATTTATTATTTGAGTTAAGCCATCAGAAACATTTTGCCGATGCCGATGCACATAAAAACGATGTACAGCACGCTCATCGTAAAAAAACTTAGCCGCCATATCGTTCGAAATATCTTTTTGGCATCCACTGCGCCGCGCTTGCGAAATTGGGCGTTTCCAAGCAAACCTCCGCCTAGCAGCATGAATAGCAATATGCCGTAAATCCCGAATCTGCTGTTAAACAGCTCATCAAACAATACAGCAACGCAGCCAATTAATAAGGCTGTCGTAACATCCATTGCCAATCGGAACGCTTTTTTTCGATCCTGAATATATGCTCCATATCCAAACAAAATGATGGTGAAGGGTATGATTGGAATTACAGCCAAATAAGCGTATGCATGTTTGATGCTTTCCCAAATCATTTCCATCGGCCTTCACTCCTTCATAGTCGACTTAAGATTCAGTGCTTTAATCATCGTAACTATTGCTTGGTTTAACGGCGCTTGCAGCCCATTCATCTCAGCCAGCTGCACGACCCCGCCATTAATGGCATCGATTTCTGTTGCTCTGCCAGCTCTTACGTCACTAAGCATGGAAGAAATATTGCTGCTGGTTTGCCTGCAAACCTTTATAATGAGCTCCCACCCATTCTCCGGCAAGCTCATTCCAGCTTTTACTAACACCAACTCGGTTTCCTCATATAGCGCTTGCATAAGCTTCACGCCGACAGGATGGAGCGGCAGCTGTCCATTCTCCACATCCAATATTGCCGTCAATGGATTAATGACTGCGTTAATAAGCAGCTTATTAAAAATTCGATTCTCCAAGTCTTTCGACAGAAAAGAGGTAAATCCTGCCGTTTCCAGCAAAGAAATCAACATTTTTTGCGAGTTATCGAGAGAATCATCTTGATTGCGCTCATTTTCTCCCCATTCACCAAGCCAAAGCTGCCCCTTCCCCGTATGCTCAACAGAACGAACATCAAGTCGTTTCGCCCCCTCTGTCGTCACCGCTGCAAATAGCGGATAGGTAGGAAGTTTGCTTTTAATTCGCTCTAAATGTCCAATTCCATTTTGTATACATACGACTGCCACACGCTCTCCATCATAGCTGGCAAGAAGCGAAGCAAGCATATTTAGAAAAGCTTCATCCAAATCCGATTGTTTAACGCTCAGCAGCACCCAGCGATAGTCGGCATTCTGTTTTGTGACGTCATAACGTTCTCTATGTTCTGAAACAGACCCGCTCCATAAACTTTTGATACGAATCGATTTCTCATTTGCTCCATCTAGCTCCTTAAGCCTAATGCCTTGATTAGCAAGCACATCAGCCTGTTCCTCACTGCGCGTCCAAATCGCAACATCCGCCCCTGCTTCTGCTAGCTTCGCTCCATAGAGCAGTCCTAACGAGCCCCCACCTACTACATCTATCTGCACCTTATACTCCTTCCGACCAGCTGCTGCTCATCAATAATATTAGCAAACATCGTATCAAATTTTCCGAAAATATTGCAACTGATACAAGTTTAGCCGACTAGACTCTTCTATAAAAAAAGCGAAAAAGAAAAAGAAGCCGGCCATATAATGGCCAGCTCCTCTTATTTACGCATTATAACCTATTCAATCCGTTCCAAATTTCCATTAGCATCCATCTTGAATCTCGGCTTAGCTTCATCGYCATTCGTTAAAACGGTAAGCCTTCTTGCACGATCCATAATTTGAATAAGTGTCTTGTAATCGTCGTTCACAGCACGGTAATCCGTTTGAACATTGTTAACCTCTTTGGACAATCTCTCATTCTGATCACGCAAACGGTATAGCTCTTCCTCTTTTTCTTTCAGTTCCTTCTCATACCATTTGAGTTGGCGGGTTAAATCCTGATAGGTCGTCTTCCATCCACGGAGAAAACGAATAACAGCATCTACCGATAAACTTTCCTCGATTGCACCACTCTCTTGCTTGAATCCACGTTCTTCCGTTTCAAAAACGGCAATCGATGAAACATGCGGCGTTGCGATAATCGTTTGTTTTTTTAAATAATTACGCTTCTGGCGCTGCTGCTTAGCGATTTGTATTGCATCCTCATACCTTTTGCGAACGCAACTGTTCCAGCGGAATCCGCATGCTGCGGATGTACGCCCAATTCGTTCGCCCACTTCTTCAAATGCTGCAAGCTGAGTACTACCTTCGCGAATATGGCGTAGTGTAACCTCGGCGAGAATTAAATCATCGTCCGGACTCCACGCATCTTGTCTAACTGCTGTCATGCAACAAAAACCTCCTAACGTAAAGGCGCTTACTTTATCTCTATGCCCTTGGTAGAGTTCATAGAATCTATTGGATACTAATTTGTATAACCAAATTTTCAATTACTCATACATGTTAGCTCTTATATTTGAGCAAACTATATCTAAGTCAACAGGAGTTAATTAGATGCAAACAAAAAATTTGCGATTTCTTCACGTATTTTGGTTTACACTTATTACACCAAACGTTATAATGATCATTAGAAAATCGGGTCGCAGCGAAAGGGGGATGTTATCATGGCACGTATGTATCGGGTACTTGGCTTTTGGACCCTGGTAATCGGACTTATGGCTTTCGCAGGCCATATGACGGAATTTGCGCTATTGTTTTTTGCACAAGCCGTTGCTTTCGTATTTCTAGGCTACTTGAATTTCTCCGAAAGAACTTACATTGTAATGTTCTGGGGATATATGATCATTTCATTCGTGGGTTTCACGTATTGGTCGGTCTTCAAGATGGACTTGCCGTTCTAACAAAGGCGTCAGCGAAATACGCTAAGGCAAGCTTTAATCAAAGCCATGAAAGAACAGCCATTATCCTAAATGATAATGGTTCGTTATGCGCTTAAGGTAAGAACAAACAAGAGTACATATGAGTTCTTTTCCTTAAACAAAAAAGTGTCAGCCCCTTTAGGGCTGACACTTTTTTTGTATATCATTCATCCTTTTTCCAAAACCATCACCTTAAACGTCTCACTCATCTGATCGCTTAGCAGCAGCTGCCTAATCGCTCTATTCCTTCGCGCCTCTTTGCTGAAAGGGTCAGTGCTGTTGTGATTTTGAAGCATATCCATTACGCCGTGCTCAATTAAAAATTGTTTTTGTGTCATATAGCCTGCTACTTGAAATCCGCTTTCTTCAGCGGAATGATGTATAAAGGTAAAGGGGACATGTGAAGTGATATCCTGCTCTCCGATTCGACTATACGGATTGATATTCGTCTGATGCCGCGAATAACACATAAGTGTACCAAGCATCCGGTGCTCCGCCGCATATTCCTCCGCTTTATGCCCATAATCAATAATGACGACACGTCCGCTAGTCATCACGGCTCCAAGCTTATTAAGGAAATCGACTGCTCCAGCATGCACCTCCGTTTGCTGCCCTTCAAGCAATTGAATATGATCCCGATTAAGCCAATTTGTAATCCGATTATCGGTAAGCGGCATTTGAACCTCAACGAAGCCACGCTCATCATGATAAGCAACGCCTAACTCCATCAGCTCTCCATTCACTAGCTGCACACGGTGTACGGGAAAAGCATCAAACAGCTCGTTTGCGAGCACAATCGTTGGCTGCTTAAGCCAGGTTTCCCCCCAAGCATCATCAGATGATGAAAGCAGCAGCGGTTCTTCACCCGATAAGCTTAAATCTGCAAAGGCATGCCGGGCTGCCTCAGCATGCGCAGGTTGATCCTCAATTAGAATTGGCTGCATTTTTCTTTTCCAATCCAAGTCTCGCTCACAACCTGCAGCCGCAATTTGAGCAGACAATCGCCCCGTTCCTGCTCCCCACTCGATCAGTTTTAGCGGTTGATCCACTAATGCCGCGTAGTCCAGCGCATATTTCGCTAGAACTTCAGCAAGCACCTGCCCAATGCCTGAGCTCGTATAAAAATCACCCTCCTTGCCCACTCTAATTGGCCCTGAACGGTAATAACCATATTGCGGATCATATAGACATGCCTGCATATATTGAAAAAAAGAGATGCATTTGACTGAACTCCAGCCTCCATCTTCATCTACAAACTTGCCATACGTTTTTGCACCTACTATTTTTTCCGCAATTGAGGCTGCGAGCTCGTTTTCCATCATCATAAGGTTCATCCTTTTCCAATTGTAAGATATAATAGAATGGATTGCCGCATAAAATGAATGCTGAGGAGGGACGATGCCGTTGACATTGCCAGCCAGGCGCAATCGATTTTCTATCGCAGCCACTTCGATGCTACTCATCTTCTTGTTCCTGTTTCGGCTTCCCGCTTGGGCTGAGCCTCTGCCGGCTGATGAGGCGGATATGCATGCACTGCTTGAGAAAAGCTTGTCTGTCGTGGAAATCGATAAAGAAATCATCCGCATACAAGAAAAGAAGCAGCAGCTCATGCTGACGATGACGGACACGGAGAAGCAGCTGCTCATACAAGAACAGCAAATAGCGGACAAGCAAGAAGAAGCAGGAAATGTGCTGCGCGCTTACTATATGGGAGAACGAGATTTTTTGCTTAGCGCTCTTTTATCGTTCGATTCATTATCGGAGTTGTTTCAAATGCTGGATTATGCCGAAATTATACTTACTCATGACAAGCATACCTTGAATACATATGTCGAGCAATACAAGAAAGTTAAAGTGGGTTACGAGAAGCTTGAAGCGAGGCAGAATGAGCTCAATACGATTGAACAACAGCTCAAAACGCAGAGAGAGCGCGTAGTTGCGCTTGAGAAGCAGCTTGACGAGCAGCTAGCTGGCAGATCAGATGCCGATCGCATACGCATTTTGATGAAGGAGCTTACTTCTTACTGGGAAACAGCAGGAATAGCTGAAGTGAAACAATATTTCCGAGCACTCTCGAAGGCTATGCAGAAGCTGCCAAGCTGGGTACAAGAAAATAAGCAGCTGCTCGAAATAAAAGGTTTTCAATACACCATTCGCGTGCCCGAAGATGATTTAAATACATTCCTTCGCGAGCAAAATGAAATCTTCAATCATTTCTCTTTTGAATTCATTGATGACAAGGTCATTGCTCAAGGAAAACGCGACAACATGGAAATAAAAATCAGCGGTCACTACACGATCGAAAATGATCCCAAAAACGCCATCCTATTTCATGTCGATGAACTCATATTTAATGGCTTCTCCCTTCCTGACACGACACGCAGTGCGCTCGAGAAGGAATTCGATCTCGGCTTTTATCCTGATTTAATTGTTTCGTTTCTTAAAGCGAATGCTGTTGAAATGAAAGACGGAGAACTGACCATCAAGCTCAGCCTAAAGTTATAGCTGCTGTCATCATTCATCTATCAAGCAAAAAAACAGCCTGCCATCATTGCAAAATGAGGCCGGCTGTTTTCATTTTACTCTAAAGCGGCAAGCGACTTCATATAATCAGCCAATCGAAAATTGCCATCGGAAAACATTCCCCATAGCTTCTCCCTTTGACGCCATTTCTCAGGCCAAATGGGATCTGAAATTGGGAGATCTTCATCTGCAAGCTTAGTGTTCAGCGCATTTTTCCACCAAGCAGGCGGGATATGAATTTGCTCGCTTTGAAGGGTGCTGTTAAACGAATATAATGATGATCTTGCAGGTAAAAAGCCAAAACGGTCATAGGTCATCTGTTGATTCATTATTTCGGTCATTTCCCCAATCCAAAGCATCGCTTCCTCTTCTTCATCGCTGTTGGAGGAGATCGCGTAGCTTCGTCCATTCAACCATGGATAATGGACTTGCTCACGATCAATCGTTAATTTCATTCGCAAATCCTCATTGAAACGCTCGTATTGATTCCAAGGAATTACAGCTGCAAACAGATTATTATTTTGAAACTCCTCTGCTAATTGATTGATTGCATCCACATCGATTCTGCTCAAATTCACTTCCATTTGTTGAAACCATTCCAGCTGTTGAGTCTGCTGCTCACTCAGCGGAAGTATTTTCAACAAGTTGGCTGGTTTCGTTTGAAACGCTGCTAACCAAGTTAGCTGCTGCTGCAAATCGCCTGCACTCCAGTTTACAATACTTGCTTGCGGATGAAGCTCGATCATTTTTGAAGCGGCGGCTTGAAAGGAAGCAAAGTCAGAAGGCGGCTCCTTCAGACCTGTCTCCTTAAGCAGTGCAGAGTTCCAAACGATGATATACGGGTTTAAGTCCTTTGGTACGCCCCATAAATAACCGTTCCATCTGAGCGAATCGAGTAATCCTGTCATTTGATCGGTGAGCGTGTCACCTGTCATCATGCTGTCTGCAGGCTTTAGAAACCCTCGTACAGCAAATGATCTAACCCATCCATTATCTAACAGCATAATATCTGCGGCTTCTCTCTGCTGGCTCTGAAGCGTCCACAGATCGTATGCTCTTTCCTTATTCGGCTCATTTGAAAGTTCAACTTGAATATGAGGATATTTCATCATAAAATTCCGATTTAATTCCTGCAGCTGTTGATATTGTGTGTTCGGCAAGGAAACGCTTACAGTAATGTCAGACAGCTGATCAACAACAAGAGTACCGGGAGCGGGTTGAACATTTGTTTTCCCGTCAGGTTTTCCAGTACTTGCAGGGTTTGCATTTCGTGAGAATGGGATAAGTAATAATGCTGCTAACAGTAATGTGCCGAATAAAACCAGCACGTATTTTCTGGGAGTCACAGCCTTCTTCCTTTCATCCTTAAATCTACTAAAAATAGGATAACAATAATTTGTTTTTTTGTCCAAAAAACCTTATATTTTTGCAAATAAAAAAAGCCCCTCTCCAGAGAGGGGCACAGTCGTTATAGTAAATCCGCTGCCAATTGGGCTAGTTTGGAGCGTTCGCCTTTCTCAAGCGTCATATGGCCGCTGATGCCTTCTGCTTTAAAGCGCTCCACAATATGGGTCAAACCATTGCTGATCGAATCCAGATAAGGGTGATCTATTTGCTCGGGATCTCCCATAAGAACGATTTTACTTCCTTCACCAACCCTCGAAACAATCGTTTTCACCTCATGTTTCGTGAGGTTCTGTGCTTCATCAATAATAATGAATTGTCCGGGAATAGATCGGCCGCGAATATAAGTTAAAGCCTCGACCTGAATGCTGCCCATTCCCATCAATATTTTATCAATGTCGCCTGATTTTTTCGTATCGAACAAATACTCCAAATTATCATAAATCGGCTGCATCCATGGCCGCAGCTTCTCTTCCTTCTCGCCTGGCAAATATCCGATATCTTTCCCCATAGGTACGACAGGCCTTGCGATTAGCAGCTTCTTGTATTTATGCTCATCCTCCGTCTTCAGAAGACCCGCTGCCAGCGCGAGAAGCGTCTTACCCGTACCAGCCTTGCCGGTAAGCGTCACGAGCGGTACGTCGTCATTTAGAAGCAGCTCAAGCGCCATGCGCTGCTGAGCATTGCGAGCGGTTATTCCCCAAACCGGATCATTGCTTAAAAATAAAGGCTCAAGCCTTGCCCCGTCTTGGCTAACCTTCAGCAGCGCTGACTTCGAGGTTCCCATTTCATCACGCAAAATCACAAATTCATTCGGATTTAGACGAATATTTAGGTGCATGTTGTTAACTGTAAGGAAGCGATAAGTGTAAAACTCGTCTATGACTGCAGGATGAACATAAAGCGTCATATAGCCCGAATAAAACTCCGACGAAACAACAACCCGATCAGATAAATAATCTTGAGCCTGCAAGCCTAGAACATCAGCTTTGATACGAACGAGTACATCCTTGCTAACTAATACGATACTTTGTTTCTCCGGCTCATTTTCCTGTTCTATATGGTAATTCAGCGCAACCGCCAAAATCCGATTATCGTTGGACATTTCCCCAAACATTTCTTGTACTCGCATGAAGCTGCGGTGATTTAATTCTACCTTGAGCAAGCCGCCGCTAGGTAGTTCAATCCCTTCATGCAAGTGGCCTATTTCTCTCATCTTATCGAGCAGACGCGAGATCGAACGCGCATTTCGTCCTAATTCATCAGCCAACCTCTTCTTTGAATCAATTTCTTCCAACACAACCGCGGGAATTATGACTTCATTATCATCGAAAGCAAAAATCGCTTGCGGATCATGAAGCAGCACATTTGTATCGAGCACGAATATTTTTTTCATGAGAACCCTCCCGGTGTTGGATATTCATTAGAGGCCATACATAGCATATCGCTGCTGCGGGTAAACTATGGCGGACAGGTGACTATCAGCTATTCATCGAGAAAAAGAGGTGTCAAACATGTACAAATGGCTTACTTCTGCGATCATTGTTGCGATTGTTGCGACAGGTTGCAGCACCGTCGCACGTAATGAAACATCACCCTCTCCACGAAATGATGGCCGTGTCCATACGCAGCAAACCGAGCCAAGGAAAAAAGAAATTAAAAACTCGGAACAGGTTGCGGTACATCTGGAGCAGTTGGCCAAAGGAATTGACGGAGTTACGAACGCGCACTGTGTCGTGTTCGGGAATACTGCAATTGTTGGCATCGATGTAGACGCCAAGATGGAGCGTTCTAGAGTCGGTACAATCAAATATGCCGTAGCCGAAGCATTCCGTAAAGATCCATACGGTATAGATGCACTCGTGACTGCAGATATCGATATGTCCCAGAGAATCAATGAAATCGGCGCCGATATTAGACGTGGCAAACCGATATCCGGCTTTGCCGAGGAGATGGCCGATATTATCGGCAGAGTAATTCCACAAATGCCGCGTGATGTCATCCCTCAGGAACTCGAGAAACAAGCTCCAAAAATGAATAAGAAATTGTAAAGGCATCCCTGAAGACACAAAAAGCCTAGTGAGCTATCACTAGGCTTTCTTCACAGCTGCGAGAACCTGTACAACAAAGGTGTTCGCAGCAATATTCATATTCGGTTCCTCGCACGCAAGGGTAGTGGACAAGCTTACGACGTCGTCGTTCGCACTGAGCCCACCAGAAAAGTTCAAGGCCAGTCCGTCAGAAACCGCATCAATTCTGTGCATTAGAACGATAGATTGCTTATGCAAAACTTCGATCGGTAGCTCGGATACTAAGGATACGGTATTGGTCATTCGCATGACCTCCTTCTGAACAGATTTCAAAAATGGCCTCTGTAGATTTATTATAGCTATAATATTAGCTATAGTCTACGGTTATTCAGCCATTTTTGCTTGGAGTGCAGCCCGAGCTTCCTTCAGCTTCTCTTCGTCCATATAAACATAAGGACTTCTCCAAGTTCCTTCAAGAGGGATGAATGTAATATCATTGCGGCTTAAACCCAAATAAGTAGTCATCATATTTTTAATTTCTTTGGAAGGCATATCCAGCGTCAAGTTTTTGCCGACTGCTTGCATGACGGACCCAATCTTCGTAACGCCGTCAAATGATTTCATCTTGTCCGTTAGTGCTCCGATAACTTGGCTTTGACGAGCATTGCGCTCAAAGTCGCTTGACATGTTTTTCCCATTATTTGATTTGCGGTAACGAACAAAGTCTAAAGCTTTCTCGCCGCTTAGCGTTTGAACGCCTGCTTCCAAATCGATATTTGTGCCATCAGCAGAGTCCTTGTATTTCATACGCTTATCTACATCCACTGTCACGCCGCCAAGCGCATCAACAACATCTGCGAATCCTTGGAAATTAATGACTGCAGAGTATTTAATGTCGATGTCGAACAGCTTACTCATAACATTCCGCACTTCTTGCTTCGCATCCGCATAAGCTGCTTCTTTGCTTAATTTCTTCTTATTGAGCGCATTCATATAGAAATCAGCATAAAAGCTATTGGCTTTGCGAGCTCGGTATCCTTCGATATCAATGTTAGTATCCCGAGGAATGGTAACGATAGTAGCGCTCTTCGAATTCGGATTAAATACAGCGACCATCATAACGTCTGTATTCAAACCTCCTCCATGAGCACGAGCATCGATTCCCATAAGAAGCATGGCAACTGCCTTCTCATTTACAGCTTCTCCAGGCGGTATAACGACCTCTTCATCAACTGGCGATGAAATTTCATCAATGGCTTTATCCGCTTGCAAGACCAAATAAGTTAAACCCGCTGCTACGATCAGAAGTATTGAAAATAGCAATGCAAAAAAGATTTTCATTGCCGAACGTTTTTTTCGCGGCTTCTGCTTTTTTGGTTTTGCCGGTGGACGAGAGCCCGTTCTTGGTGGTAATGCTGTTGATCCTTTACTCATATGATCCACCTTCAAGTTCAGTTGTATTTGGGATTGGATTCAATATCCGTCAAGAGCTGTTCACCCAGCTCACGAGGATAAAGCTGAAGTTTGGTACGGCCATCCTTCTCGTATTTCACATGAACCATCGTATCATCGGTCTTCGTAATTACAAATTCCGTCAACCCATGATCCTCTGTCAATATTTGCTCAAAAAACGTTAGTGTCTCAAATGCTGCATTGTCATCGGGACGAGCATCAGCAACCAGCTTGATTTGAAGCCAGTTGAATAGTGCGTCCTCGAACTTCATTTGCCGGATTCCGCATTTGGAGATTGACTGTCATTTGGTTTGTTGCCCTTCCATTTGTCGTACAATTGACGACCACGGAGCATAAGCATCATAAGAACGGCTACTCCCATACATTGAATGATTGGCAGCTTGTCCACCTGCAAAATCATTAGAACGAAAGAGCCGAAGGCAATCAATGCATACACTAAAATTTCTTTAAATAACGGAAGCTTCTGCTGTGCACGAAATACTTTATTGAATATGTATATCGTAAAACCCAGAATGATTAAATAAGAGACTAGCTTATGATCGCTTAGCCATGCTTGCATATCGTATTCCTCCCTCATTCATTGTAAACGGCTTTCGCCGTGCTTTAGTTGCACAGTACGCATAACACTGTGAAATATAAGTGGGATTATAAGTTAAGCAACTTATAATCCCACTTATATTTTAAAGAAAACGTAAGGCTTTGCAGAGCAAAACCTTACGTTCATTTAGAAAACTAATCTTACACGCTTGCTTGCGCATTTTTACGGTTTTTGTCCGCACGTTCGCGCTCGCTTTTGTTCAAAATTTTCTTGCGAAGACGAATCGTCTTCGGTGTAATTTCACAATACTCATCATCATTCAAGTACTCAAGCGCTTGCTCAAGTGAGAATAGACGCGGGCTCTTCAATGTTACGGTATCGTCTTTACCTGCTGAACGAATGTTGTTCAGTTGTTTTACTTTACAGATGTTTACGATGATGTCGTTCTCGCGAGTGTGCTCGCCAACGATCATACCTTCATAAATTTCTGTACCTGGCTCCAAGAACTGAATACCGCGATCCTCTACGCCCATCATACCGTAGAATGTTGATACACCATTTTCACTTGCAACAAGAACACCTTGACGACGGCCGCCTACACCAGCGCCAGCTAGAGGTCCATAGCTGTCAAAAGCGTTGTTCATAATGCCGTAGCCGCGTGTCAACGTCAAAAATTGTGTACGGTAACCAATCAATCCGCGAGCAGGGATTTTGAATTCTAGACGCACTTGGCCATTGCCGTTGTTGATCATGTTGATCATTTCTGCTTTACGAGTTCCTAGGCTCTCCATTACTGCGCCCATGCTCTCTTCAGGCAAATCAATAAGTAGACGCTCGTAAGGCTCTACTTTCGAACCATCGATTTCCTTAATGATAACTTCAGGTTTGGATACTTGAAGCTCGAAACCTTCACGACGCATGTTCTCGATAAGAATACCAAGGTGAAGCTCACCGCGACCTGAAACGACAAAAGCATCTGGGCTGTCTGTTTCGTCAACGCGAAGGGCTACGTCTGTCTCAAGCTCTTTGAATAGACGCTCACGAAGTTTACGGGAAGTTACCCATTTTCCTTCACGGCCTGCAAACGGGCTGTTATTAACGAGGAAAGTCATTTGAAGTGTTGGCTCATCGATTTTTAGAACCGGCAACGCTTCTGGATTTTGTGGATCAGCAATGGTTTCTCCGATGTTGATTTCACGAATACCAGCAATCGCAACGATATCGCCCGCTCCTGCTTCTTCGATCTCAACACGTTTCAAACCAACGAAACCAAACAGTTTCTCAATTCTTGCTTGCTTAACTCCGCCTTCACGAGTCATAACGGCAACGGTTTGACCTTGTTTAATCATGCCGCGGTTAACACGACCGATGGCAATACGGCCAAGGTATTCGTTGTAATCAAGCAAAGTTACAAGGAATTGCAATGGCTGTTCTGTATCTTCAGTTGGGGACGGGATGTTGCTTACGATTGTTTCGTAAAGTGCTTCCATGTTCTCATCTTGTTTTTCTGGGTCAAGACTTGAAGTACCCATCAATGCRGATGCATAAACTACTGGGAACTCAAGTTGAGCGTCATTTGCACCAAGTTCAATAAACAGGTCAAGAACCTCATCTACAACTTCTTGAGGTCTTGCATTTGGACGGTCAATTTTGTTAACGACAACGATTGGCGTTTGGTTTGACTCAAGCGCTTTGCGCAAAACGAATTTCGTTTGCGGCATACAGCCTTCAAATGCATCAACAACCAAAAGAACGCCGTCAACCATTTTCATGATACGCTCAACTTCGCCGCCGAAATCAGCATGTCCAGGTGTATCAACAATGTTGATCAAATAGTCTTTGTAATTGATTGCTGTGTTTTTTGCCAAAATCGTAATACCGCGTTCACGCTCAATGTCATTTGAGTCCATTGCGCGCTCTTGCACTGCTTCATGGTCGCGGAACGTGCCTGATTGTTGTAGCAGTTTGTCAACCAATGTCGTTTTACCATGGTCAACGTGGGCAATAATTGCGATATTCCGTAAATTCTCTCTTGCTTGCATAACTTGTAATCCACTCCAATTGTTTTTTATTTAAATCTTTTACCAACGCTTGCGTTTGCTTAGCATCATCCAAACACCTGCTGCAATTAACGCAACAGCAATCGCATAAATCCCCCAGCTCCACAAAAGCACAAGAATGACAAACACAGCCGATGCGGCAGCAAGCGCAATCGATGCCGTGAGTACAACACGCGGTCTGGATGAACCGAACAAATAATATTCGTAAAGACCAGCTGCCACTCCAAAGATAAACAGCGGCCACAAATATTTCATACTATCCCATCCAAAAAGGTTGCAAACGACAAACAGCAGGGCATATACGACGAGCATTCCGCCTGGGACGAGCACGACCGCCGGAACTAATCTGCCGAAGTAGAGAACATGCAGAAGCACGCCGGGAATTAAGACGAGCAGCGGCCAGAAGATTGCGCCCAGAAAGCTGAATACACCTAACTTGCCCAACAAAATAACGACCCCGGCTAACAGCAAAATGATTCCAGCGGAATATTTGTTATTAGGCATTCGCGTTCCGCTCCTTACAGCGCCTTTCTCATATGTTGACGAAAGACGACAGTTTTTATCTATATTAGTTTATAGGAACTGAGGCAAAAATACCAGTACGTTGCGAGGGTCTTAACAAAAAAAAAACCGTCCCGCATTATTTTGCGTGAACGGAGCGAGTCATAATCCTTATAAAACAGCCTTTTTTTTGACAATTGCGAGCACAATGACAAGCGGAACACAGAGCAAAGGAATGGCTTCAGCAAGCGTTTTTGACCCATGAAACAGCAAATCATTCATGCCAGGGTCATGCATTAGCATTCCACCTGCCGCATAAGCGAGTAAAGCTGCCCCAATATAGGAAAGAGCAGGAAATTTTTGAAGGAGCGTTCCCAGCATTTGGCTTCCCCAAATAATCATAGGTATGCTGAGCGCAATTCCGAGCAAAATAAGTACAATATCTCCATCTGCTACCGCTGCAATAGCGAGAACATTATCAAGACTCATAACGAAATCGGCTACAACAATTGTCCATATCGCTTGACCAATCGTTTTTGCTTTTTTCACCGTATGCATATCCTGATTGCCGCCTGCCTCTGCAAGCAGCTTAACCGCTATGTAGAACAATAGCAAAGCTCCTACGGCTTGTAAAAAAGGCACCTGAAGCAGTTTAATCGCAACGACGGTCAACACGCATCTTAAGCCTACAGCAGCCATTGCACCCCACCATACAGCCCGTTTACGCTGCTCTGGCGGCAGTTGGCCGCTAGCCATTGCAATCACAATGGCGTTATCTCCGCTAAGCAATACATTAATCAAGACGATTTCGATAAATATAATAAGGCTGTCCAAGTTACATACCCCCCTCTAATCAGCTGTATGAACAAGCTGTGAGGAATATGTCCATAAAAATTTTTGAATCCCTCTTCACTGTGCAGCGTATTTATTGTAGACTTCAAGATATTCCTTTTTATGGAAGGTGGAAATGACTTATGGAACTATTCTCTGTCGAGTTTTTCTCCGCCCTGCTGACCATCGTTTTTATCGACCTTATATTGGCTGGTGACAACGCCATTGTTATTGGGATGGCAGCACGAAACCTACCTAAGGATCAGCAGAAGAAAGCCGTTATATGGGGAACGGTTGGAGCGATTATCATACGAATCATTGCCACCTTGCTTGTTGTTCAGCTTCTAAATGTTCCTTGGCTTAATCTTGTTGGAGGACTTCTCCTAATATGGATCGCATACAAGCTTCTCGTACAGGATGATGCACATGATGGCATCAAATCAGGCAATACCCTTTGGCAGTCGATACGCACAATCATTATTGCCGATGCGGCCATGGGACTTGACAACGTAATCGCAGTTGCAGGCGCCGCCCACGGGAACACTTTGCTCGTTATTCTTGGGCTTCTCATCAGCGTACCAGTCGTTGTATGGGGCAGTACGATATTCATCAAACTAATCAATCGCTATAATTGGATCGTTTATCTAGGCTCAGCGGTTCTTGCATATACCGCTGCGAAGATGATCACACATGAAAAATCGTTTAAAGCATTTTTCGAGAATCAACTCCTCTTCTGGTCCTTTGTTATCGTAGTCATTATTCTTACAATCGCAGCTGGATTATTGACCAATAAAGGCAAAAAACAAAAAACAAAACAATTAAATAACGATTCCACTAAAGGAGAACATTGAAAAGCCGTTGTGTTGTTGCATCCAGCAACGATACAACGGCTTTTCCTCATGCTTTAGAAATCATTTTGCTCAGTTTAAAAATAACCGTGCATTAGGAACAATTTGCTTCGCTTGCGATGGGCTTGACCAAGACAACCGGGCATGCGCATTCCCGCCATTTTCTAAATATTCCATCTTAATATCGTATTTAACTCCCGCTGTTAATGATATAGTCGCGCTGAGTTCACCGTTCATCGACTGCCACTGGTTAATCAGCTGCTGGCCATTTACCCACAAGCGAACCCCATCGTCCGTATGGGTATAAAAGGTATAGGTTTCGGTGTATTGAGGCTGTACTTTGCCAGTCCACCGTGCCGTGAACCACTCTCCCGGCACATTTACGGTAGGTCGATCGCCGCCCCAATCGAAGTCAATAACAGCATCTACCCGCTCAAGCTCAAGACTGCCAAAATCGCCAGCAAAGTATTGCCCGAGCAAACCATTTCCAGTGCCGGTTCCTCCGCCAGGTGCCGCATTTGTTGTAACGTTAAGGGAATTGCTTGCGGCTGAAATATTGTTTGCAGCATCTTTGGCTTTCACCGTGAAGCTGTAAGCTGTGCTCGCCGTTAAACCGGTCACTGTAAATGAAGTCGCATTTGATCCTGTTGTCGTACCTGACAGATTGCTTCCATTATAGATATTGTAGCCTGTTACACCCACATTATCTGTCGATGCGCTCCAAGTTAGATTAACGCTTGAATCTGTTTTGCTTGGCGATGCTAGATTAGCTGGCGCGCTAGGTGATACGGTATCCCCTGGATTTGGATTTTGGCCGCCAGATGCTGATGCAAGTCGTGCATTGGCCCAATCTGCATGATCATAACCGATTCCGTCACCAGCATCACCGACAACAAGCTTGAGCACGTTTACACCCGTAACATCAAGATCAATACTTTTTGTCGCTGTATTGGCATTCATAACCCCGCTGTCATAGGCCTTAACCCCATCTTTCCATACCTCAAAAGTAACCGTGCCGTTGTTCACAGCCTGTACCTCGTCATCTACTCCGACATCGGATTGAAACCGATAGTAGCCGCCATTTAAGTTATAAGTGATTTCAGAGATTGCATGAGTACCGATTCCTTTGGCATATGTTGTGCCATTTAAAGTAATCGTGCGCTGTTCATTGCTTTTATCCTTCTGCACATTGCCCCAGCCCGTCGTAGCTGATGCCCACGTCAGGTCGCTAATATACGTATTGACTGCCGGAGCGTTAGTCGTTACATTGACCGTATTGCTCGCCGCAGATCGATTGCCCGCTCCGTCCTTCGCTTTAACGGTAAAGCTGTATGCTGTGCTAGGCGTCAACCCTGTTACCGTTAAACTTGTCGAACTGACACCAGCAGTTGTTCCTGCCAATACGCCGCCGCGGAAAACTTCGTATCCTGTAACAGCCACATTGTCACTTGATGGTGACCAGGTCAAGCTGACGCTGACATCCGTATGGGACGGAGAAGCCAGATTGGCTGGCACCGTAGGCGCAGTCGTATCAGGAGCGTTCGTTGTCACGTTCAGCGTGTTGCTTGCCGCCGATAGATTATTTGCAGCATCCTTCGCTTTGACCGTGAAGCTATAGGCTGTGCTTGGAGAAAGACCCGTGGCAGCGAATGCTGTACTTCCAGCACCAGTTGTTGTTCCTGCGAGTGTACCGCCTCGATAAATTTCATAGCCGCTTACACCTACATTATCCGTGGATGGTGACCATGTGAGGTTCACGGATACGTCTGTCTTAGAAGGCGACGCAAGGTTTGTTGGAGCGCTAGGCGCCTGTGTATCTGGCGGTCCGGCATTTACAATAACTGTTTGCTCCTTCAAGCTCGCTCTTCCTTCATTGTCCCAAACTACGAGTGTAACGCGGTAGGTACCTGCTTTCTGATACGTATAGGTAGGGCTTACCGTTGTGCTTGGTACACCTTCTCCGAAATCCCATAAATGTTCAGAAATGGAGCCATTGTCTGTTGAGCTGTTTGTAAACGTAATTGGTGTGCCTAATTGAACAGCAGCCGGTGAAGTAAAGTTTGCCACCGGCTTCGGATTCGAGAATCCGCGGCTTGTCAGCTGCGTATTCGTGCCGTTGCCGCTAACGGTGTTGCCGCTCCACTCCAAATTCGCTGCACTAGCAGGATACTGATCAATGGATTCACCTGTATTGCCTGTAATTACATTATTGATGAAGCTCAAACGGTCGACGCCTGATGCCGTTGTAATCTCGATCCCCTTGCGACCGTTGTTGATGATCTGATTGCTGTCGAACGTCAGATTCTGTGAATTGCCATGGATACGAACGGCATTTCCGCCATAACCCGAATAAGCGGCTTGCGGGTTGTCGCGCGGACCGTCCTTAAATGTATTTTTGTAAAAATATTGATATTGCTCCGTTTGGCCAGTTCCCTCTCCTTGCAGCTGCATTCCCCACATGACTATATTTTGAATCGTATTGTAGCCCCAATATTGATACCCCGTTCCAGGCGACTGCTGCATTCCGACCTGCTGGCCTCCATCAACAAGATTGCCTGTCGTTACGCCATGCTCAACCATCACCTCAAGGCCCATATTCCCCACAGAGCCGTCTGTAGCCTTAACGACATTATTGCGGACTGCGATATACTTGGAGCGCACAGCGCTGATCCAGTGGTCAACCTGGTTGTTCTCAATTAAGGAATAATCACAATCGGTGTGAAGCTCGATGCCTAATCCCTCCGTATGATGGCCCGTTCCTGTAATATTGTTGCCTCGGACGACTACGTATTGACAGCCGTCATTAGCAAAAATGCCTCCTCGCCCCGTATCTTGAATCGTATTATTCAAAATTTGAGCGCCGTTCGAGCCCCAGCCTGCTCTTACCGCACCGCCCCAAGCGGAGTTAACGCCAATATTTGTGATGATATTGTCGCTAATCTCAATATTTGGAGAGCCGATTGCATACAGCGCAAACGGTCCAAACCCCGCAGAGGCTGTAAAATCCTTTACGCGTAATTGACTCATCTTATTGTTGCTGCCGCCCTCAGAAACAACCGCTGACAAAATCGTATTATTGCTGTTGCCATCGAGTGTCAGGTTAGATATTTGTACATTGGATAGATTATAAAAGCTGAACATTCGTTCTTGCCCTGTCGAGGTTGACTTAATTATTGTCGTATCGCGGCTTTCTCCTTTAATATGAACACCTGATTTCCCAGTAACCGTTCCGCTCAAATAATAAGTCCCTGCTGGAATATAAACGGTATCACCAGAGATTGCAGCGTTAATCGCATTTTGGAACGCCGTTTTATCGTCTGCGCCATCCGCTCCATTCGCTCCGTAAGCGGTTACATTTAGGTTTGCAGCAAATGCTTCTGGTACTGGAACAAACGGCAGCATCAACGCAATAGACAAGGAAACACCTAGCAGCTTAGCTTTCATTGATTTTAAGGTCATCTTCTTACATCCTCTCTTTAATCAAATGTGAAGCGGCTTCCTTACTATCGACCTAATGTCATTAACGATCCTCCCTTCCTTTGTCTATGGAACAGCAAAGTATCACTCCTGCCTCTCTCTACAACTATCATGTCAAATCTACTTCACGAAAAAAACTGTACAATAACATAATCCTTGCAAAAGATGACTATATTATTTACGGTTTACTGGATTAACTAGGAATGAGAGGAATAGATCATAGAAGCTCATTTCGAAAAAATCCCACCCCTTTCTATAGGGATGGGATCTATTTGTATTTTTACAGCGGCATTTGAATCGTTTCGCCTGCATTTAACTTGATTCGCGGCCACGAGATGGAAGCGCATTGTCCTAAAGGATTGAAACTAGCATCCTCTTCCTCAACGAATAGCTTTACCCGCGCGGGGTAGTTTGTATTATTGATTATGGTTAGCAATAAACGGCCATCCACACTTCTCTGAAGGCGGCAATCTACCTGATCGATTACGATAACCAGTTCTGTCTTCTTATTTACATAAATGCCCGGAAGCTCTGTATAGGATAACATTAACGCTACCTCGCACCAGCAGGAATAAGGAATAACCTCGCCGACGCAGGCTGCTCCCTCCCAATCGCTCATGTTTACTCGCTCACTCATATAACCAGGAGGCATGTTCAATTCATCCCAGCCTTTAACCGGCCGTTCCTCACGCGATAAGTATTGCGGCAAGTTCCCAGCAATCTCTCTTAGCAGCTCTATATACTGCTCATTTCCCGTAGCACGGTATAGCTTGAACAATGAATCGCCGGATAAAGTACATATTCCTGGGGCGCTATGCTTGTTCTGAACATTGGCAATAACCGAACCCGTCGTTCGTATGCCAAGCTTCTCAAAGGTTGATCCTGCCGGAAACTGATAGTCATAGGAAACGCACCAGGTCATACACTGCAAAGCCGCTTCCTCCGCACGCGAGAGCCATATGCGGTCGCCGATCTCTTCATAAAGAACGATATAGGACTCGAGCAGAGCAAAAGCAGATTCGCTGTCCGGACATTGCAATATTTCGCCTGGTCCACCTGTTGTAATACCCTGTAAGGTAAACTCGTTGTAGAAATGGTCCGCCGATTGTTTAGCTGCTTCAATATAAGCTTCCTCTCCAAAATAAGCACCGCATAGAGCGAGTCCCGCTGGGGCTATGCCTGCACCCGCTGAACCGCCAACTAGAATATCTCCTGTACCGGTATGGACCCATTGGCCGAATTGGCCATAATTATTCCACAGTCTAACAAACGCATCGGCAAGCCGCTTTGCACCTTCAATCCACGGCTCAGGTATAACGAATTCAGGTCGAATATGCTTCAAAGCAATGAAATGTTTCATCATAAAATACAAAGCATCCGCACTCTTGCGTAAAATATGCCACTGCTCGGGAGCGTTCCGATTCGGGTCGTCGTTGAACTCATCGCCGTACCATTGCCCCTTGTAGCATACGCCATGAAAGAATCCTGACTCGGTCTGACTGCTGAACATAAACGAAAGCGTGCTTAACGCACGCTGCACCGAAAGCCCATTGCCTTCAAGCAGCAGCGCATAGCTTGACATGCCGCCGCCAACCCAGCCGATTTGCCAATCCTGATGCTTCATATCGATCGTCCCTACCGCATAATAACTGAGCTGATCATTCCAATTCATCGCATTGTATTTCCGCTCTTGAATTTCCCAAGCAGCGGAGAAAGGCAAGCTAGCACCTAGAGTTGTCTTAGGCTGACCACTCTGCCTTACAATCGCAAAATAATGAAATAACTCGTTAATTCGTGTGCATGGGAAACGATATACCCGAAATCTCAGCGTCACTTTATCTCCCGGCTTGAAATCATACCCCTTATCTGTGCTCGGCACTTTCGTTGTCGCCATTTCATATTTCAGCTTAGCTCTAACGCCGGGCGCTTGAAATGAAATCTTAGCAGCCCTACGATCTTCACTCTCCTCGACATGCATCGAAGTATTCCCAAGTGCAGTCGCTTGTTCTGTTATAAACAACCAGCCTATGCCCGAGCTTTCATCTGCAATGCCAACAGCAGGCACAGCTGCATCGCCCGTCAGCAAATGAAAGGCTGAATGGTTGCCTGCGTCTATCGATAACCGCGGTACATCCGTAATCAGCGTTGGTACTTCAGGACCTTGGTCGCTAAGCTTACTCCAGCATGGGGCATAAGGAAGCTCACGCACGCCAAATCGATTGCCGGCATATACAGCACCAGGTACAAGTACATAGTTTTTCTCCGACCATTTGCTATAGTGAAACGCTAGTGACACAGCCGACTGCTCTGAATAACCGACCGATTGGAACTCAGCATTAAGCTCCAGCCCCGCTGAATGGTCAATAAACCCTTTCGTTTCGAGCTTTACTATCCATTCCGCTCCAGCTGCAGTTGCAGCTTTTCCTTTCCCCCCGTTCCATACAACATCACAATCTTCAAGCGGTTCTGCATTGCTGTACCTTGTGATATGGCCTGTAAGCTTTAGGTCATCCAATTCCAGTGGTAATCCCATATTTGACATCTGGCCTCCCTCCTTCTCTCGCTCTCTTACAATTAAGATCTGACTAGTTTAGTGACTAGCTGACCTCAATGATTGCATCTGCAGACTGCAACCCGGCGGAGATAGCCTTCAGCGTTATGCTGCCCGCATCCGCTCCTGCTTGCAATAGCGCGAGGGCGAGGCCGTTAAATGCTCTTCTGCTGCTTGCTTTATCTGATTCATGGCTGCTTGGATTGCCATTGCCTACACCGATCAGCGCACCTGATCCTTCCACATAGAAATCTACATGAGAGTCTGCGTAAGGCACTACATTTCCGTTCTCATCCACTATGCTTACCCGGACAGCAGCAACATCCAGACCATCAGCTTGTATAACTGTTCGATTAGGCTCAAGCCAAATCGCATGTGGTTTACCTGTTGTAACTCGCTTACCCTCTGCTGCTATAACCCCGCCTATTTTACCGACTGCCTTAAGCTCACCGGGTTCATAGGCGATATCAAAGTCCAGACTTCTGTGCGGCTTAACAACCCGTTCACCAAGCGAGCGGCCATTTAAAAATAGTTCAATCGAATCGCAGTTGGTATATGCCGTCACTCGAATCGTCTGTCCGATTAGCTCCGGCCAATTCCAATGCGGAAGCAAATGAACGAGCGGCTCTTCGGTCCATAATGCTTTCATGAGATAATAAACATCCTTCGGAAACCCGCAGGTATCCATCATGCCAAAATGTGAGTTAATGCAAGGCCACTCATACGGCGTAGGCTCTCCTCTGTAATCAAAGCCCGTCCAAACGAATATGCCAGTCAAATAAGGATGTTCCATCACATCGGACCACGATTTTTCAGGACTGCTGCCCCATGATGGAATGTTCGTACCATGAGATGAGCAGTACCCCTTGTTCGGATCATCTGCGTAGATGCCTCTCGTCGTCGTATAGCTTGATGATTCGCTCCCGATTATAAGGCGGTTCGGATATTTTCTACGTCCATCTACATCTGCACCTCTGTGGCCGTAATTATAGCCCACAATGTCAACAGCTTCCGCATATCCTCCGCTGCTCCAGCCATGATTCATCGCAGCCATCGTCGGTCTGGTCGGATCGAGCTTATGCGCAAGCTCTGTCATTGATTTCAAGATGCGCGCGCCCATAACGGTTCCTTCCAGAACCTCTTCATTCTCCAAGCTCCATAGAATAACCGATGGATGGTTGCGGTCACGCAAAATCATGCTTTTCAATTCGTCCATACCTCGTGAGCTGCTGTCGAGCTTCCGATTCTCGTCCATGACAAGCAAGCCAAGCTCATCACAAAGTTCCAGCAGTTCAGGCGATGGGGGATGATGGGCGCTTCGATATGCATTGCAGCCCATTTCCTTTAGTAGGCTCAGCTTATACGCAATAAGCGCTCTTGGCATGGCAACGCCGACGCCGGCGAAGTCCTGATGATTACAGGTGCCTTTGATCGGATAGACATTTCCATTTAGCAAAAATCCTCGTACAGCATCAAAATGTATCGTGCGAACCCCGAAGCTGGTATCGAATTGGTCAATCAAAACCCCATTTTCATACAGCTCCGTAACAGCTGCATACAGGTAAGGGTGCTCTGGAGACCAAAGTTCAGGCTCTGTTATCGTAAGCTTCTGCTCAACCGTTATTTCATCCAAGCCGTCTACACTTGATCGAATAGCTTGCTCGGCAACCTGGCGCCCGCCTGCTCGCTCTGTAATAACGGTAATCAGTTCAAAAGCTCGATTTGAAGCAGATTCGTTCAACACTTTCGTTTCTATTTTGACTGCTGCATGACTTTCGGAAACTTCTGTTGCCGTAATGAACGTCCCCCACTGAGCAACATGGAGCGAATCCGTGGATTGCAGCCATACATGGCGGTAAATGCCGCTGCCTTCATACCACCAGCCCTCATAATCAGTTGCATCTACCTTCACGAGTACGATGTTGTCTCCTTCTGAGCCATACCGAAGTACATCGGTAATATCGTAAACAAAGCTCGTATATCCGCCAAAGCGTTCACCGATCAAATGCCCGTTTACCCATACGGTGCTCCTGCCTGTAACGCCATCGAAGCATAAGGATATTTTTCTGCCCAGCTGATCAGCTGGAATAGTAAACCATTTGCGATAAAAACCAACGCCCGTATACAAGTAGCCATGACTGCCTGCTCGCGAGCCCATTGAAGGGTCATTTATAAAAGATCCATCTGGGCACCAATCATGCGGTAAGCGAACTGCTTCCCAGCCCTCTTGAGCCTGCTGCGCCTCCTTATCTACATAGGCAATATCCAGCCATTCCCCTTCCTCCCGCTTGGCGCAATCCGTTAGGCCGCCTGTCATTCCGCCTTTAACTGCATAAGGAATGTGAATATCACCTTTGTGAAAAAACCAGTTTTCATCAAAGCTTTCTCTGCTTCTTTCTATTAATGTCATCGCCTTCTCCTCCATTCAAAAGCTTCACTGCAATGGCCATGATCCTCTTTTGCGATCGATCGAAGGTTAAGTTAACACGGGATTTGACAGCAGTCTACTGTGAAAAAAACGATTAAGTGTACTTTATTTGAAAGCCCTTGCAACAAATAGGACTTCGGTTTTATAACTATATTGTACAGTTCCTACAAGGGGGTCTTAAAAAAATGATTACCAATTATTATGTAGCACCAAATGGTAACGATAACGCAATCGGAAGCTTGGATGATCCATTCCTGACGATACAGAGAGCGCAGGAAGAAGTACGTAAACAAATCAAAAACGGAATGAGTCATGACATTTCGATTTTTCTGCGAGGTGGCCTTTATGAACTAGATGCCCCGCTTCGTTTTGATAATAGAGATTCCAGCAGAGACCGCTGCCATGTTCAGTACACCAGCTATCCGGGTGAGAGAGCCACAATTGCTGGCGGCAAACAAATTACAGGTTGGACGCCATATAAAGGAAAGGTTTGGATCGCTAAGCTGGAGTGCGGCATGCACTTCCTTACCCTTTATGCTGACGGACATCGAATTCATCAAGCTCGGCTTCCAGCCACTGGTTATTTTGAGACCGAGAAGCCCTCTGTTCATGATGATGAACAGAATAATAAACAAGGCATTCACTATCGCAGCGAAGACTTGCCCTCTCATTATGATTTGACAGGGACTCAGCTTTTCGTCTGGCCAGGTGAGGGAGAATGGAATTGGTTCACGGAAACAAAGCCAGTCGCCTCCAATCATGCAGAGCGCCAGCAATTGCTATTCGAAAGTGACGCCACATGGCCCATTGGAGCAGGTTCGAGGTACTATATACAAGGTTCGCTCGACTTCCTCCAAGCGCCTGGTCAATTTCATCTTGATAAGGCCTCTAGCACGCTTTACTACTATGTTTCCGATGACGTGTCAGATCCAAATGAACAGACTATTATTGCGCCAACAATTAAACGTCTGCTTGAAATTAACGGGGAAAGCCCGCATGAACCCGTGCAAAATATTAGCTTTACAGGACTGACTTTTGCGTGCACCGATTTTTTTCGCGAATATCGCATGATGGATGATAATGTCGAGCAAGCCGAACACCGCGAGGGCTTAATCTATATCAACCATGCGAGGCATATCCAAGTTACCTCCTGTAAGCTGGAACAGTCCGGAAGCTGCGGCATTTATTTGGACCACTACACATATGACATAACGATAGATAGCAATGACATCCAACATTTCGGCTACATCGGCATTAGTTTGAATGGTTTTGCACCGGGAACTGGTCCATTCACAAGCCCTTTAGCCTCTTATACAAATAGTTATCACAAGATTAAGAACAATCGGATCGAGCATGGCGGCGAGCTCGTTGGACATGGCTGCGGCATCCTGCTCTACCAGAGCGGAAACAATGAGATTACGAACAATTTGATTGCCAACATGCCAAGATACGGCATTTCCTTGAAGGGTCTTCGCCATAAAACGATGCCCTCTAAACTTTACGGAATTCCCGTCACTTGGGAAAATCATTGGGATTTCCTTCACAGCAGAAGCAACTTTATTGCTTATAATGATATCTCTAAAGTGATGACAGACAGTCAAGATGGAGGTTTGATTGAAGCATGGGGTGTTGGGAGAGGCAATGTCATTCATAGCAACTATCTCCATGACAGCGGCATTCATTTTTCTTTTGGGTTTGGCATTTATTTGGATGATGCAGCCGATGATTTTACAGTTACGAACAACATAATCACCTCTCTTTACAGCACTGGCGAAGGCAAGCTGTGGATGCTTATTTTCTCGAAAGGAATCGGCAATCGCATAAAAAACAATCTGCTTGTTGCTAATCCTGATGCGATCTCGGCAATCGGCTCTCAGGAAATGGCTGATGAAGAAAACAAGCATATCGAAATATGCAGCAATATCATATACAATTCAGGATATTTATATTATTTTGTTAATTATAGCGATGAACGGTTCAGCTCCTCCGACCGTAATCTTTATTGGATGAACAATAAACCATGCATAATAGCAGGTAGTCTCCCACTCCTCGCAAGCGGAGATGATGCCCTTGGAAGACAGGAGTACAGCTGGGAGCAGTGGCGATTGCTCGCTCAAGGCAAATACGATAAACATACCATTCACGGGGAGCCACTGTTCCAGTGTGCTAAGGATGGCGATTACCGCCTGCATTCAAGCTCGCCTGCTTATCAGCTAGGGTGGAGCGATATCGAGTTCGAGAAAATCGGACCCAAATAATCAGGATCATAATAGGGAGGCTTGGATCGGATGAAAGTATTCGGATTTTACAAATCCAAAAAATATTTGCAGCGAGTCATGTTCTCCATTATGGCTACGATGGTCATTGTGCTTGTTGCATCTTCGATAACCAACACGTACATTCTTGAAAAATCGGTTAAGAACATTCAAGAACAGTCCAATTTAAAGGTACTCTCGCAAATTCAGTACAATCTTTCCTACATGAACGATATTATTACGAGGCTATCGAACTTTGTATATCGCGATCACTTTCTAATTCCGCTTATGTTCAACGATGACTTGCCAAAAATGGACCTGATTCGCGGCCATAGACAAATGTCCAATATCATGGAGAGCTCCTCCTTTCTGCACTCCATGGTCATTTATAACAAATCACAATCCAAGCTATACGGCACAAGCAGCAGCCTGCTGCTTGATGGCGGCATTACAGATCAGCGTATCAGGAGTATGCTGCTGGACCCGAAACAGCCACAGCCAACCAATCGTTTAATTCCGATGAGCCTTGAGCAAAATGATGGTCTAATCGATACTTTTGCGTTTATAGTCACCGATTCCTTGAAACCGTTTACAAAAAATAATTCAGCTATCATATTGTTTATTAAATCAGATTGGGTATTCGACAGCCTGCAAAAAATGAATGTCGCTAGTGATCGAGATCAGGGATTGATATATATTCAAACGCAAAACGGAAAGCTTTTATCCTCCGATCCGAGTGCACCATTCACTGCTTCACAAGATCAAGCGAAGGTGAATGAGCTTGTCCTTGCTCACAAAACAAATGAAAGCCATTCCGCAGGGTTCTTTATCGGCAAGCTTTCAGGGAAAAAGGAAATGGTCACCTACATGGAAGACGGTCTCGGCGCTTGGACCATCCTCTATATCCAGTCCTATGACAAGCTGATGGGCGAGGTGAACCAGACACGGAATCAATCGCTGCTTTTGTCAGCATTGTTCCTGCTGCTCGCGATCGGATTGTCGGTAGGGCTCTCTTACAAGCTGTATAATCCGATTGAAAATATGCTGAAGCGAATTCGTCCTCATCTTCAAGGTGAGAAACAAAGTGCTTCCGGCGTAAGCGATGAGCTGCTCCTGATGAGCGATAATTATATGAGGCTGTCAGAGAAGCTGAGTGAAATTAGCTCCGAGCAAATCGTGAGCAAATATTATATCCGCCGATTTTTATCGGACAGTCAGCTTTTCTCCGATCATGATATGCAGCATCTCATTGAAAAACACGATTTAAACATTTCCGTCGAAGATGAGCTGCTTGTCTGCGTGTTGAAGATCGACCACTTTGCTGCCTATGACAACAGCATCACTGGCGCTTCGAAAAAGCTGTATAATTTCGCCATTATTAATATTGCTCAAGAAATTATTCGTGAGCATTATCTTTGCGAAGCTGTCGAGATTCGAGGCGATCATGTCGTACTCATTTTATCCTGCAGCGCTAAGGGTACGACATTGTTATTTCCACAAGTGGTACGACAGCTGCGCGAGATTCAACAAATGATTGAACATTATTACCATATTTCACTATCCTGCGGAATCAGCGACATCATTTCACAGTATAGTTACCTATCAACGGCTTATACGCAGGCTCTGCGGTTTAGCCAGTATATGATTGTAAAAGGGTTCAAAGCGATTATTACGTCGGAAGACATTAAAGAAAACCTGGGAAGCAAGCAAATGTCGCTGCCCGATTCGATCGAGAAGAAGCTAACTGAAGCGCTCAAGAAAGGTCAGCTAACGAATGCCGGCAATGAGCTTGAGAAGGCATTCTCCCTCATTTCCACCTTTCAGTATGATGATATGATTCGGGCGGTATCCAATCTAGGATGGGTCATTAAAAATGCATCAAGCGAAATAAACGATAATCGGATCGTTCCTTTCTCTGTTGATCTGGATTACATTCAACAGATTTCGCAAGAGAAAGAAACGCTCGAGGAAATGTACCTCTCTTTGCTCTCGCTTTGTGCCAAAATCTGCGAAAATCAGCGCCCAGCAAATATGGAACGAAATGAAATGATGCTCGAGACGGTCAAAGAGCTGATTGAGCAGAAATTTCCTGACATTAATCTTAGCCAGCAATCCATTGCCATGAGTGTAAAGCTATCTTCCGCATACATCGGCAAGCTCTTCAAAGAGAATTATAATATGTCGATTACGGAGTATATTAATGAGGTTCGTCTAGGTCATGCCCAATCTCTCTTGGAGCAAAACAACTATACGATTGCAGAAATTATGGATAAATGCGGATACGCTAATCAAAGCTATTTCTTCCGCTTGTTTAAAGGAAAGGTCGGAAGCACGCCAAAGGAATATCGGATGAAGAAATCAATCTCATAAGTCCATGTATTCCGCTAAAAAGGTCCCTCGTTCACTGCTTTCAGTGAGCGAGGGATCTTTCTATTTCCTGTGATATCGATGAATATTCACAAAATCGAATATTTTACACTCACGAAATACAGTAATTCGCAAAACCTATTCTACCCGCCGTCGTTTCTACGTGGCATGATGGGCATCAGAACAGGAACGCTTCAGATGGAGGAGATCGCAAGTGGCCAAAACAGAGCTCGGAGCTCCTGAGCTATCGACAAGGGGCTCGAAGAACAAGGTCGGATGGCTGAGCAAGGAATGGAAGCATTTGAAAAAAAACCGGGAGCTGCTGCTGCTCGCTATGCCCGGCATATTATTTAAATTTGTAATCGCCTACATTCCTATGATTGGACTCATCCTTGCCTTTAAGTATTTCAGGTATGATCAAGGAATTTTCGGCAGCAAATGGATCGGATTCGATAACTTCGAGTTTCTATTCAAAGCCCAAGATGCTATTCGCATTATCCGCAACACGCTGCTCTACAACATTTCTTACATCGTTCTAGGAACCGTTGCCGCTCTTCTGCTCGCCCTTCTTCTTAATGAGCTTAGCGGGAAGCTTATCAAGCTCTACCAAACTACCATGTTTCTCCCTTACTTTATTTCTTTTGTGCTAGTAGGCTACATTACGAACGCTTTTCTGGATCATAAGGGAGGTTTCCTCAACACCATAATCGGTTGGTTCGGATTAGAGCCTCACAAGTGGTATTTAGAAACAACGCCATGGATCTTCATCCTGCCGCTCGTTGCTTTATGGAAAGGAATTGGTTTCTCCACTTTGGTCTATTACGCAGGAATTACCGGTATCAGCACCGATTATTACGAAGCAGCTAGGTTAGACGGCGCTTCTCGCATTCAGATGATGTGGCGAATTACTTTGCCGCTGCTTAAACCGCTTGTCATTATCCTATTCATATTGGGCCTTGGCAACATATTCCGCGGTGATTTCGGCTTGCATTATTTTGTCCCTAATAACGTCGGACCGAATTTTCCTACAACGGATATTATCGATACCTATGTATACCGCGCTTTAACTAAGCTGGGAGACATTAATTCAGCAGCTGCTGTCGGCTTCCTGCAATCCGTCGTTGGATTAATTACCGTAGTATCTGCAAATTATTTGGTGCGCAAAGCGGATAAGGATAATGCATTGTTTTAAAAATGGAGGAATCTTTTATGCCAAATACTAAAGGCTTTAACCTGATGAATGGGTTCATTAACATCTTTCTAACCATCCTGTGTCTTATGATTGCCCTTCCATTCGTTCTCGTTATCATCATTTCATTGACCTCTGAGAACAGCCTTGTACAGAATGGCTATCAATTTTTTCCCAAGGAATGGAGTATGGAAGCTTATCGTATCGTCTTTCAAAAACCCGACCCACTGCTTAAAGGATATCTGGTCACCATCCTCATTACAATTGTCGGTACGGTCTTATCCCTCCTGCTGACTGCGATGACGGCGTACCCTATTTCCCGAATGGACTTCCGTTACAACCGTCCAATTACCTTCTACATTTTCTTTACGATGCTGTTCAACGGCGGGCTTATTCCGTTCTACATCATGATGACGCAATATTTGCATCTAAAAAACTCTTTGTTGGCTTTGATTCTTCCAACGCTGCTCAGCCCTTTCAACATTATGATTATGAAAGGTTTTCTAGATAAGATCGGCAAAGAAATCATTGAATCAGCAAAGGTAGACGGCGCCAAAGAATTCCGAATCTTCTTCCGAATTATTTTACCCTTGTCGACACCTGCTCTAGCAACGCTAGGTTTGTTCATCTCTTTTGGCTACTGGAATGAATGGTTTTATGCCCTGCTGTTCATAGACAATGATAAATATATCCCGCTTCAATTGCTGCTTGTTCGCATTCTGTCTCAAATTGAGTTTTTGGCTAATTCTCCGCTCGCTCAGGTAGCCGACAAGCTGGCTTATGCCAATTTCCCGACTTTATCCGTTCGCATGGCAATGGCAATTCTTGCAGGCGGGCCGATGCTAATTATTTTTCCTTTTTTTCAGAAGTATTTCGTAAAGGGTATTACGGTAGGTTCCTTGAAAGGATAAGGAATGACTACTGTGCCATATATAAAATCATATACATGGAGGGTTTAATGTGAAAACAACAAAAGCAGCGTTACTACTCAAGTGCTTCGCTCTAATGCTTTGCTTGGCGATGATCGCAGCATGCTCGAACAATGGCAATACCCCTGCAAACCCAAGCACCAATGAGCCAAGCAAAACGGCAGAGACCACGCCGGATGCGACTGCTTCAGCAGAACCATCCCTTCCTGAGGCTAAGCTGACCTTCATTTATCCGGTATCCGCAAATCCCGGCCCGGATCAAAAGCTAGTTAATGATGAGATTAATAAATATTTAAAAGAGAAAATCAATGCGACCGTTGTGCTCAAGCCGCTGACGTTCGATGAATACGAGCCTAAGCTTAATGCCATGCTCGCAGCTGGTGAAGAATTTGACCTTGCGTGGAGCTCGAAGGGCTGGCTTGGCAATTATCAGCCTTATATTGATAGAGGTGCCTATCTAGAAATTACAGATGATATGATCAGCAAATATGCACCAGAAGCGCGCGCTAACATCCCTGATAAATTTTGGCCGGATATGCTTGCTGTTGATGGCAAGGTGTATGGTTTTCCAATCTATCAGGTAGCGGCAAAAACAAAAAGCTTAATTATCCAAAAACGCTTCATCGATAAATACAATCTTGATGTAAGCACGATTCAATCTTACAAGGATATCGAGCCTTTCCTAAAAACATTAAAAGAAAATGAACCCGGCATTATTCCTCTCGGACTTGCACAAAATTCTTGGGGCTTGTACAGCGATCGCACAAAAGTAGGTGACGGTCTTGTTCTAAGCTATGCGAAAGACGATGCATCGCTTGGTTATATTGGGACATTGCAAACGCTTGATGAGAAAAAAGGATACTACGATGATATGCGAAGATGGTACCAAGCAGGCTACATTAACGAAGATGCGCCAATTATACAGAACATCAATGACTTGAAGGGCAAAGGCAATGTTGCGGTCTCGCTGGAGTTTACGTCCAAACCAGGCGGAGAAGTTGGCGAGATGGCTATAAACGGCGGCAACGAAGTCGTGTATGCTCCAATCGCCGACAGCTACTTTACAGGAATTGCGGGAGCGATGCATGTCATTAATAAAAGCTCCAAAAACCCTGAACGCACATTGATGCTTATTAATTTGCTTAATACGGACTCCTACCTCTACAACTTAATTTGCAATGGTATTGAAGGCAAACACTATAATAGAGTAGATGATAAAAATATCGAACCGATTAAAGATTCAGGTTATGCGCCAAACGGCGACTGGGTATTCGGCAATCAGTTCAACGCCTTCCTTAAACCAGGTCAGGCCGCTGATACATGGGAGCGGACGATCGCGCTTAATGACAGCGCCCTTGTGCCTGCGACTAACGGCTTCGGCGTGAACGAAGAGAACATCAAAGCCGAAATAGCTAACGTAACGGCAGTTAACAACGAATATCAGGCCGCTCTCGAATCCGGTTCGGTGGACCCCGCTAAGGAGCTGCCAAAATACAAAGATAAGCTCATTGCCTCCGGTCAAGAAAAGATTCAAACGGAAATCGCAGCGCAATGGGATAAATTCAAACAAGAAAAAGGGCTAGTAAAATAATAGCGATACAAAAAAGAAGCTTTGCAGGAACTATACGCCTGCAAAGCTTCTTCATTCGCAATTAAAACCAGCTATCCTCGCCAGCGGTTTGGGCAGCCGTTTGAAGCTGCGGTGACAATAAAACTTCCTCCGTACCGTCAACAGCGGCAGTAAGCAATTGATTATAATTAGGAATTAGAGCCTCAATCTTCTCAACGATACGAAGATTCGGATTCGTACTTGGCGATTTCGGCAAAAATAACGTACAGCAATCCTCATATGGCAAAATCGACGTTTCGAACGTCCCGATTCTCTCCGCCATCCGAATAATTTCATGCTTGTCCATCATAATTAACGGCTTAAGCTGCGGCAGATCTGTTGCTCGACCAATGACATTCATGCTCGGCAGCGTCTGGCTCGCAACCTGCCCTAAGCTCTCGCCAGTAACGATACCGTTTGCCCCATTGCGTTCTGCCAGCTGCTCTGTGATCCGAAGCATCGCCCTTCTCATTAATGTAATGATCAGATTATCGCTCTTCGCTTGTACTAGCGTAGTTTGAATTTCGGTAAACGGAACAAGATGAAGCTTAATCGGCTCCCCGCTGAAATAGGATAATCGCTTAGCAAGCTCGATTACCTTATCTTTCGCCTGCTCGCTCGTGAATGGATAGCTATGGAAATGCACAGCCTCCACTTCAAGACCTTTACGCAGTGCCAGCCAGCCTGCAACAGGACTATCTATGCCCCCGGATAGCAATAACATAGCTTTGCCATTTGATGCAAACGGAAATCCGCCAGCGCCAGGGATGACATCGTAGAAGATGTAAGTAGCTTCCGCTTGAATATCCACCCGCAGCTCAATTTCCGGCTTGCTGACGTTAACTTTAAGTCCCGGCATCGCACGTAGAACATGTCCGCCCACCAAATGATTCATTTCCTGCGAATTATGAGGAAACTCTTTCCAAGCACGTTTCGCACTCACCTTGAACGTTTTTGGTTGCTCAGGCAATGCTTGCATAAGAGCTAGCGCAGCTGCTCTTATTTTCTCAAGATCAGCCTCTGTGCTGACAACTGGACTTAAAGAAACGATGCCGAACAAGTCCTTCAAGCGATCCGCTATAGGCTCATAGGGATGTCCATTCAGCTTGACATAAAGACGTCCAAACGATTTGAAATAAGTAATATTATCATAAGAAATTAATGCCTGCTTTACTTGATCAAGCATTCGCTTCTCGAATTTGTTCCGATTTCTTCCTTTTACCATTAAATCTCCATAACGGAGCACGATCTGATCATAAAGCAAAATTAAGTCAATCTCCTCTCAAGCGGCTTAAGTTGTGCGACAACATGACGCAGTGCAGCTCCTAAGGCTGCAATATCCTGCTCTCCATGCTCGTCTCCGAGACTAATCCGAATGCCGCTGCTCGCTTGCTCATGACTTGCACCGATGGCTAGAAGCACGCGGCTCGGCTTGTCATCCTTAGAAGAACATGCCGATTTCGTTGAAGCCATTATACCACGTTGCTCTAACATATGGATGACAACCTCTGGCTTCATGCCCGGATAGGAGAAATGTATAATATGGGAAGCAGACGGTTCTGCCCCGTTCAGCTTAAGCTCTGGAATTTGCTCAATATGCGTTAATAGCTGCTGTTTGAGCACTTTCAATCGCCTTTCTCTCTGCTCCATCGAAGCAAGCGACATGCGCAGCGCCTTCGCTGACGCAACGATAGCGGGTACGTTTTGTGTTCCAGCGCGATGTCCAAACTCCTGGGAGCCGCCACTAAACAAAGGGGACAGCGTAATGCCATCACGCACGTACAAATAACCTACGCCTTTGGGACCACGAAGCTTATGCGCCGAACCGCTAAGCAAATCGATGCCCCACTTTTCCAAATGAATCGGCAGCTTCCCAATACTCTGAACGGCATCGACATGCAACATGACCTTCGGATATCGTTTAAGCAACTTTGCAATATTCTCGATTGGCTGAATCGAACCGATCTCGTTGTTAATATGCATCACGCTAACGAGAATCGTTTCCTCAGTAATTGCCGCTTCCAATTGCTCAAGCTCTACATGACCCGACCTGCCTACTTGCAAATAGGTGACTCTGAAGCCTTCTAGCTCCAGCTGCGCAAAAGATTCGTATACGGAGGCATGCTCAATTTGTGTCGTTATCAAATGTTTGCCTCGTCCAGCGTACTGACGAGCAGCACCCTTTATCGCTATATTATTTGACTCTGTACCGCCGGAAGTAAATACCCATTTCCCCTTAGAGGTTTGCAGCTGCTCGGCTAGAACAGCACGCGAGCGTTCAATTAACTTGTCGGCGTCAGTACCTGCACGATGCAGCGAGGAAGGGTTCGCATACTGCGACTTCATCACTTCCATCATGGTCTGCACCACTTCTTCATACGGTGGTGATGAAGCACAATGATCAAAATATAACATTTTCGATTTATCTCCTTTTCAAAAAGAAAAAGATCATCGATTGCTCCCGCCTGCATGACGGATCGCTAAATCGTGATCTTATTGCTGTCGTTCTACTTGGCCTGAAGCACCTTGGCAACATAGCGCTGCGTCTCTTCTGGCAACGCTTCAAGATTTTCTATTAGCTGCTCGTTCGTTTTTATTCCTGCACGGTCCACTCGGCCCGGTCCTGCATTGTATGCAGCCAGCGCAACCTGCTCATGTCCATTATACTTGTTTAGCAGCATCGATAAATATTTAGTTCCGCCATCAATGTTTTGCGCGGGATCAAAGGAGTTGCTAACGCCTAGACCTCTTGCTGTTCCGTCCATTAGCTGCATAAGGCCCTTAGCGCCAGAACCTGACTGAGCATCTGCTTGAAAGCCGGATTCGGTTTTGATTACCGCTTGAATTAATGAAGAATCTACGCCATATTTGGCTGATGCTTGTTGAATAAGCTCGTCATAAGCAGAAGGAGAGCTGTTAGACGCGCCTTGACTGCTGAACGACACGTTAGGCATGCCGCTAAGTGAACTCAGTTGCGCGAGCGCATCTGCTGGCATGACTTGCGCCAATGCATTATTTTCAGAAGAAGTATCGGTCATATAATGGGATAAAAGAGTATCAAATAAGGATGCCGAGCCATCGCCTGTTGTCGCTTGCAACGGATTAGTAGCCGCTTGTAAATTTACATTTGGTGAAAGCTGAAGCTGCAATAATGTTTTGATTATCCGAGGGTCAATACTCATCATATCCTCCTAGCTGAATCATTATATAAGTTTGTTAAGTGTACTTTAAGTATATCGGTTTTAATTGTACATGTTTTTAGAGCAAACAGCCAGTTTCCCCTCATGAATCCTTTCAATGAGCGGCATTACCTGTTTTATCGTTTGACACTCCAAATATTTCACATGCCCATCCTCTGCAAGAGGCAGCTGCTTTCTGGGATTCAGCCAAATAGGTGTCCATACGGCATAAAAAAAGATCGCCCTTAAATAGGAACGATCTTTGGCTCAAAGCAAATATATAAAATAGTGCTTATTTAAATACTTTCACACGCTCATCGATCGGTTGATACGTTTTTTCGCCTGGAGCTGCTGTTGGTTTGCCAAATGGCATTTGAGCAACCAGCTGCCAAGAATCCGGCAATGACCATGTCGTTTTTACTTCTTCATCAATAAGTGGATTGTAGTGCTGAAGCGAAGCGCCGAAACCTTCATTCTCAAGTGCCGTCCATATTACAAATTGATGCATGCCTGAAGTATGCTGCGACCAGATCGGGAAGTTGTGAGCATATGCTGGGAAGTTGGCCATCAAGCCGTCAACGACTTGTTTATCTTCAAAAAACAATACGGTACCGTATCCGCTTTTGAAAGCGCCCATTTTTTGCTCAGTTGCCTCGAATTGATCTGCTGCAATCATATTGCGAAGCGTATTCGTCGTAATATCCCACAATTTATCATGATTTTCACCAAGCAATACAACTACACGAGTGCTTTGTGAATTAAATGATGATGGAGTATGCTTGACCGCTTCATGTACCAATTCTACAATTTTGTCATCGGAGATAACGGCCTCCTTGCTAATGCCGTAGATCGAGCGTCTTTTACTTACTGCGTCCAAAAAAGCTTGTGATGTCATTTTTTCTCCTACCTCTCACATGTTGTGTGTCTTCCATCTGTGAACTAAGTATCCGCCTTAAAAAGCAGTTACAAATCCAAATAAATTTAATTACTTTACGTAAGTAACTTTATTGTATTGGAGTACACTTGTCAAGACCAACAGGTTCATTATTCCCCCTGCGTTCTTAATTATGATTCAGTGACAGCCTCTTCACCTTTGCCATTAATTTCTCCATTCTTAACACGCCATTTGCTATTTATCCACGTAATAAAAAACGAAATGGCTCCTAGTATTAACAGTACACCCACCTTGTAAAGTGCCTCTTGCCCGCTTAAATCCATAAACATCGCTTTAATTGCAACGATAACAAGTACCGCTGAACCGAATGCACGAAACAGCAGCTCGCGATAATAAGCCCCCCACAAAAAATTAGCAGCAATGCATAGCAGCCCCAAGAAACAGACAAAGCCAAACCTAAATAACTTGAAGCGGAATCATACATATATTCTGTGAAAATATTTTCAATTTGCCTTGTCAGCAATCCGCCGACGATCAGATGGGATAACAGCGCATACACACGAGCAAGCATCCGATTCGCTTGATCAGTGAGCTGAGGAATGACAAGCCTTCTAGAAAAGAAGAAACCCAGTGCAGCTAGCACCATCCATGCAACTGCCCCCCAATTCAGAAACGGGATGTACATCCCAAACCATTCGCCGCGAGGAGTGTCGCAATTGACTACATACCAATAACATCCGACTACAAACCAGATAGCGAGCGAGCCGATGCTCAGCAGGATCCAGCGCTTAACATAGCCGATTGTTGCTGCTATCGCAGCTATGCAGCCCCATAGCAGCACCGTAATTAAAGGCTTTGACTCATATCCGCCGCCAATGCTGCTTACCGACACGAGAATCAACAGCAAACCGCCAAGGAAATACACGCCTGAGGATGGCGTAATCTTGTTTGTTAACATATAAATAACGAAACCACCGATTAAATAAACGATTCCGATAAAAGAGAGTATGTACCCATAAGCCACTTCACCGTTCAAAATGAATAGTGCCCAAAATCCAAATAGAATGCCATTTATCGCGTTCATATACAAATCGATTCCCTCAAAGGATAACTTATTGCTCCATGAAGAGACCATTAGTCCGATTGTATAAAAGAGAAAAGCTGCGAGCGCATATCGAAACGGCATACTCCAAAAACCTTCAGTCGATGGATTATAATGAATGAAATATACGATATACATCAGCCATGATCCGATAAAGCTGATGAACCGCAGCTCATGCCAATTGCGCGAGATGCTAAGAAATAGGAATGCAACATTTAATACAAGAAGATAAAGGAATAAAGCAAATACTTGATCTGTTTCCGGCCGCATAAGCAGCGGAGATAATAAACCACCCAGCATCGCTATATTCATTAGCAGCCGAGACATAAACTTATACGCATAAACGGATATTCCAATGGTTACTGCACTCATTCCAAGCAAGACGGTCATTGGTTCCCACAGCCGGTAATAAATTCCCGCAAAAGAAAACGTGGCATACAAAATGCATGCCGCCATGCCAATCAAGATTTCACCAATCGGATTGCGCGGCAGCCGGCTTGCGAGCTTCAAACCGGCTGCGCCTACACCCGCTCCGCTTATCATACCAAAGCCAATTTTCATCGACTCCGTAATCCAGCCTTGATCTATCGAATATTTGAACAACGTAATAAAAGCAGCCATAACGAACAATACCCCAAGCAGTGAAGTCCAGTGTCTATTCACCATTTCCTGCATCTCTTTCACTTTCCCACCTTCTCTCTGTTAATAATAAAATCTTATATGATGTTACTGAGCAGAACTGCTTGGTTTAACGAATATTAAGCGATCGAGCAGCCTTACAGCGGCATATAGCAGCAAAAATATAACAAATGCAATAAGCTCCAGCTGCAGTAAATACCATGGCCATGGCCCCAGCATATCAAGCAACGAGGCTGTTCCCGGTTTTTTAGCTAAAAACATAAAGTTTGTTTTACCCGATGCCACGTTCGTAATCGCAGCCGGAATAGCGAATACATGCAGCCAAAGTTGAGCCTTCACTACGGAAAAGAAAGTCGGTCGATAGCGTTCTACTACGACGATAAATAGCGCTGCGCTAACGATACCTATATGTGCGATGAAAAATTGAAAATAACGAAAATGCGGAAACGCTTCATCTAAATTAGGAGTTAACAGCGCCTGCAGCGCCCCCATGCTTCCAAGAAAAAATAATGCATCATACAGACTTTTTGGATTCCAAAGCAATACGACCGCGCTAACCAAAAGCATTAAGCTGCAAAGCTGAAATGGCAGAGAGCCTACTCCCCAATTATCATTGAGAATATAAGATAGCTGAAGCGAGACCTCGCAGCATATTAGCAAAATAGCCAGCCCTACTCGTACCATCTTGTTTATTCTCGGCACTCTCATTCGCTTCCGGAAAACGATAATACAGATAATGGCTGCAACGAGAATCGCCAATGCCCCAAAATGAGCAGCCGAGAACATTTCAAAATCCATCGGTATGCCTCCAATCTGTTGATGTAAGCGTTCTTCTACTATCTATTTTGTAAAAAATGACATAAAAAAAATAGTACCAACTTTACATGGTACTATCCTCGTCCTTTTTCTTATGAAATAAGCCCATCTCTTTGGCTTTATTTGCTGCTTCGCGCGACCCGCTCAAATTCAGCTTTTTTAATATATGATTAACATGGTTTTTGACGGTACGAATCGATACAACCAACTTGTCGGCAATCTGCGGCTGGGTATATCCTTGATCAATTAAATCAAGCAGCTGAAGCTCAGACGGTGTAATCAGATCACCGAGCTTCTTCGCCTCGAACTCGCGCTCCATCTGCTTCAGTCGGCGGAATTCCTCGCGCATCCGTTCTGCTACAGCCGCATTAATGGGGGATTGACTCCGGTATGCCGAGCGTACAGCTTCAGGCAAGCTTTCAAAATCAGATTTGATTTGGTAATCGATAGCTCCCGCTTGGAAGGATCGAAAGATAAGCTCCTTCTCCTCCATTGACGTAAGCATGATGACCCTTGCTCCGGTAGCTATTGCAGCCTCCTCAGCGAGCAGAACGCCTTCCGGCCTTCCGTCAAGCATGATATCCATCAGCACTACATCAGCAGGCACAGACTGCTGCTTCCCTTCCATAAGCGCCTGTCTAACATCGTCAGCCCTGCTGGCAGACCAAACCACTTCAATATCCTGCTCCTTGTTTAAATAAGCGCCAAGGCCGCGAAGCCAATCACGATCATCCTCGACGATCCATACCTTGATTTTATCCATTTGCTTCCCTCCTCTGCGAAACATGTACATCTATTTTTGTGGCTTGAACATTCCGTTTCGGAAAAGTCATGTAAACCGATGTTCCAGCTCCCGGCACGCTTCGCAAGCCAAGCATACCTTTATGCTTGCGCATCACATGGTACGCATAGGGCAGTCCGAGCCCAAAATTAGTGTCACTGCCGCTTTTGGTCGTATAGAAAGGCTCCATCACCTTCGTTATCTCACTCTTGTCCATGCCAAGGCCCGTGTCTCTAACCTCAATAATAAGCTCTCTTTTGGTTTCGCTTAACAGAATAGACAGCACGCCTTTGTCTTGCATAGCCTCCAAAGCGTTGGCTATTATATTGCCTAAAGCCTCGCTTACCTGCGCGGGGTCGATGCGACAACTCCAGCTTTCGTTTAACACACTTTGCAGCTTGATGTTGCCAAGGCTTTGGGCGTATCCTTTCATCGTCTTCTCGATAAGCGCTGCTATGTCGGTCACTTCCACACGAAGCACCAAATCCTCTGTTCGACGATGAACCCGTTGCAGCATCTCCTGCATATGGCGAGAAGCGTTCAGCACCGTTTCAACATCCGCCAGCAGCTCTTGTTGATCGGTTTCGATCGCATAAGCTTTCATCTTCTCCGAGAAAAGCCGCATTTTTCCTGCATCGTTTTTGATCGCATGATTAAGTATGGCAGTTCCTGAGGTGACTGCTCTTAACGTGGAATCGTATCTGCGGCGATCGATCTTCACTCGCACACCCATGAAGCCATAGGTGAATAATGCAATAACAAATACAGTTACGGCTAAACCAATGATCCATGTATTATAGACCCACATCCGCAGCATCCCGAAGCTCGGAAATACGTAATTCATGACCATACAGAACATAACCGGCGGCAGCACGGTTGAACATATTATCCAGTGTGTGCGAGAAAAAGAGGCATGCAGCTGCCGCTTGAGCAGTACCTGTATCGCCCCGTACATAATATAAGGAACCGCCCACCATACGACAATCTTGAACGAGATGGGATACATCGTATTATAAAATGGAGTAAACAAAACACATAAAACAATCGGAATTAACAGTAAAAAGGGCATAAGCTGCTGCAGCCGTTTTGGAAGCCGTACAGGTTTGTACGCTATAGCAAACAATGCAAAGGAATACGGCAATCCGTAGTAGGAGGTCAACGAGGATAACGCTTGCAAGCGATAAAGAAGCTGCTGCGCTACTTGATTCATTCCAGCTTCCGCTGCTGCTGGCAGCCATTGCAGGTCAAGCACGGCAGCAAGCGCACCAGCTCCTCCGCTAAACGCCACAGCGCCTAACCAATGATTAACGGATGCTCGCCGATCGGAGAGCCATATAATGGCTGCAATAGCCCACAAAGCAATAAGAACGAATAGCATAACGCAGCTCCTTCATAACAACTTTACTCTTTGATTTCTATTGTAATGGGAGACCATTCTCCGATCACAGTCTGTCCGTGCACCGACACGCTGCCCTCCGGTGACAAATCCTTTTCCGTCATAATGCCTAACGCAACGATAAATTGGTTAAATTTAACCGGAACATCACGCTCTCTCCGCACTTCTTGGCCATTCACAAAAAATACGACTTCATCATTGGTGCGATTGTACGTAATTTTGTACGTATTAAATTCGCGCGCCGCAAAGTTTGTGTCTTCCTTAAACACACAGAAATATCTCGTTTTATCCGTCTCCGGCACCTTTACTCCCGGAAAAGGAAGAACGGCATATACACTTGCATATTTGTCATTTCCCGCAAAAAAGTCGAGCGCACCGCCCGTCGTGAAATCGAGCAGATTCAAAGAAACAAAACCATCATAAAGATCATCAGGCGCTGTATTTTGCGAACGTGCGCGAATTTGTAGCTCAAAGCTAATCTCACCGGATTCAGGTACAAGAACAGGTTCAGCAGAATAATACATATGCTTAGCATTATCCAGTATTTGAATTTGATCGTTCGAGCGGCTAAGCGGTGCTCTTACATACAGCAGTCCATTGCGAACAATGACAACCGCATTAGGCTCTCGGTACTGCCAGAAGGTTCCGTCTTGCAGCGGAAAACCACCGATTTTCCATACTTCCCCTTCATTTAGAATCGTATGAAAATCTCCTAAAGTCCATTGCTTCTCCATATCCATGACCTCTTTCTAAGTTGTATGTTTTAAATAAGACCTTGAATGATTAAGGCAACGATTAAGATCACACCGCATCGCATCGTTGCTTTCAGCGAGGCACCCATAAGCGGTACGTATGCAGTCGATACATTATTTGATGATAACCTGCCGTATACCAAATATAAAGGTATCGCTGTTGGCAGCGCCAGCAGCCCGTAAATAGGCAATGCTTTCACGACCACGCATAGGATAAGCGAAATATAGGCGAGAAAAAGCAAAACGCGCGAGAAAACGAGTGCTCTCTTTTCTCCCCAAACGACGACTAATGTTCTTTTCCCTGCTTGACGATCAGCCTGCCAGTGCAGGAAATGGTGATTAAACAAAATTAGGGTAGTCAAAAGTCCTATTGGCAGCGATAGCCAAAATGCCCGAGAATCTAGCTCCGAGGTTTGTACAAAATAAGCGCCTACGACAGGCAGTATGCCGAAGGAGATCAAGATCGCGACTTCACTGTAGCCTTTGCCGCGGTATCCGAACTGGATCGGCGGAGCTACATAGAAATAAGCAATTAACGCCCCAAGCCCGCCAAATACGAGCACCGGCCATCCGCTTGTTATACTAAGTATAATGCCGCAAATCGCTGCAATGCCAAATAATGCCCATGTTACGGTCGCAAAGGTGCGAATGCTCCACGTCCCTTTTGTCAAATAGCCAGAGTTGGTTGCAATTACCCCTTCCGTCGATTGAGCGGCCGTATCCGTACCGTTATAATAATCCCATAAATCATTGATCATATTAGAAAATAAATGGGCTGTTCCTGCCCCAACTATGGTGATGATAAATAATAAAGGATTGAAAATGCCGTTCCACACAAAAGCCCCCAGCGCACCTAACGCCACGGGAATAAGCATAACAGGAAGAACGCTCAGCCTGGATGCTTTCATAAATTGTTTAAACATAAGCTGCCACTGCCCTCTCTGTTGTCGATCGTTCAATTGAACCACTTCCATTTGCTATACGTCAACACATGGATTAAAAATGGCTTAGTTTTTGAACTTGTTTAAGCTTCTGTTTGAGCAGCTCGGTGCAATAATGATTTTGGTTTCTCTGATCAAAAGCAGCAGCTAATTGTTCGGTATCCTTTACAATCATCTCATACGTAATATCGCTGCTAACATTCAGCTTTCTCCGACGGTTTTTCGCATGCCACAATTGTAGAAATGCTCTAGCTGAAATCATATACAACAACCGATCCCAGCCTACTTTCGTATCCAGCGCATATTGTACGGTTTGTTCAAACCATTTGGCGGCTTTATGAATGTCGGTTGCTGTGTAATAAGCAAGGAAGCTCCCATATTCACTTAAGTAACCAGGGCCCTTTAACAAACGCGCGCCTTTTTTTGCCATCTTTACAGCTTCATCTGCTTGCTCTGTCTCAAGGAGCGGGAGAAGCAGATGGCTGTACGTATTTTGCGGAATGGATTTGCAGGTCATTCGACCATCCATAATAGGCTTCATAGCTTGCAGTCCTCGCCGATATCTGCCAACTGTAAAATGATAGTAGCCAAAGCCATTTTGCTCACAGGCGCTACAATCAGACATTCCATCTCTAGCCGTCTTGCGCCAAAGCTCATAGTTTGCTTGAGCCGACTCATGATCGCCTTGAGATAGCGCGTATCGATGAAGACATTGATAATATGGGCGCAGGCTGTGACCGTATTGTAAGCATTTTGCCTTAAAATCATTAAAGATCGAAGTGATTTGATCCGTACCAAATTGCGGAAACCGCCAAATTTGATTAACAAACCATTTATAGTGCCAAATAAGGGTGAAGCTCGAATAAGCAGCCGGATCTTTTTCAAACTGAGTTAAGCACCAGGTAAATGAAACAAGAAATCGCTCTTCATAGCCCGAATCAAGCGCTGCCTCGGAATAAGACATGCGGGCGTAATAGGAGTCTTCCTTCGTCATATGCAAATCGGCTATCCGAATAGCCTCCTCAAGCACCGCAAGCTTCTGTTTTCCCTGCGGCAAGCTCCATGCCTCGCTTCGCAATTGATCATATCGCTGCTTCATAGCTCTCGCTCACCAGCCTGACTAAGACCGATTTCCAGCACCTGCATAAACGATTTGTTCATTAACTTCAGCTCCTCAGGGCCAAGAGGATATTGACCAAGCAGCAAGGCCTGCGTATAAACGGTCTCAATGCTTAGCTTCTGCATATCCGCATTCTGACAGGTCATAGCCTGCTGCATAAGCGGATTGTTAAAGTTGTAGCAAATCGTCGCATATGGCACCTCATATAGCTCATGGATGACGACATCCACAATGTTTGCGAACAAATCATTAGCTTCATCTTTCGTTTGCTCTGCCATTCTCAGAAAATTCACTTCATCATTTGTATTGTATAAAGCGGCCAAATCCACTGGTTCAAATCGCTTTACTACGCTTCTGCATTGAAATGGAGCTAGCAGCTGATCCGAGAGCTCCAGAAAGGAAAGAATGCTTTTATGCTCCGCGGGAGTTATGGATTGGAAGACGTTCGAGAAATTAATCGGATCTAGAACTAACGCCTCTATATCCTCATCCAGCTCCGACAGCTTGCGCACAAGCTCAAAATCATGGACATAACCGCCATTAATAACCATCACATTTTGCGCTTTGGCAACGCGAGCCACTTGGCGGAATTCATCAAGCGTTGAAGATACAACGATACGTTTGTTCTGTTCCAATATTTCGCTCATCTTCATCATGCCAAATGAAGTCTCAAACGACAAGAAACGGATAAACAATCGATAAAGCTCATCATCTTCGGCAGCCATCGCTTTAATGGAAGCAGAATGAATAACAATAATTTTACCGAATAGTTCAGGGTTTGATTCTGAAAGCTGAATCATATGCTGTTTAATGTTTTCGCCAATTTCATCCTTTACGGTGTGAAAAAGCTCATTTTCCATAAATGACTCCCGAGAAGCCGTTGGTCGAAGTCCATTCGTATTCATGATACACGTAACAAAAAAAGCCCAATCCGGAAGCATATTGTTAACTTGATCGGAAAGCAGCATACGTTTCATATATACCTTATGTTTTTTCTCGGCTTGCAAGCTTACAGCATAAGGAAGAATATAAGCGACACCCTCAAGCTCACCAATTACTGATTTTAAAGGTATGGCATCCAAGAAGGTTTGATACAAGTGATCTTCGCCATAGGTGAGCGCATCACTGCTATTCATGGACCACGGAGGAGTTTCCTCGTTAATCCTAATATCTGTTTTCCCTTCGGACAAATGAATCGGAACAGGCAGGAACTGACCATAATGGCTCATTAACTCCATCACACGATCCCATTCATAATAATCCTCGTAACCCTCCTTGCATGTCAAAAACACGGTGGTGCCGATTGGAGCATCCTTCTCAAGCTTGCGAATCGTGTACGTGCCGTCAGGCCGCCCACGCCATTCTAAAGTATCGCCTTCTAGAGCGGAGCGGGTAATAACAACGATCTCGCCGCTCACTACGAAGCAGGACAGCAAACCCACGCCAAATTGTCCAATATAGTCGTCTGCTGAATCCATTTCGTCACGCTTGGAGGTACTTCCGATTTGAGCCAAAAAAAGCTGGATTTCGGATTCGGACAAGCCTATCCCATTATCGTGAACGGCAATCGTTCGAGAACCGTAAATTTCAACTGTTACGCGTGCATCAAAGCGATGTCCAAGCCGTTTGCGTGCTGTAATCGCATCAACGCCATTTTGCAGTAATTCCCTAATGAACACGCCTGGGCTCGAATATAAATGCTTTGAGAGAAGCTCGATCATCCCTTGTAAATTAACTTGAAAGTTCATTTCGCTCATCCTGTCTCCCATAGTGGATCTGTTTTTTATTGGTCTATTCCATTCATTGATTCGGCATTATACTCGCTTATCCTTCTTTATTTGCACAAAGAGGCAGGCAGCACCCCAAACCTATGGATGCTGCCTGCCTCACTCGATTATCATTTTTGTTGCTTACACTTTGAAAACAGCTGCTTTCTCCTTCAAATCCTGTGAGGAAAGTGAAAGCTTCTCCGCAAGCGTGCGCAAATCATCGGAAATATCATTTTGCTTAACTGAAAGCTCGCTCATATGTTCCATTTTCCCATTCACTTCTGAAGACGTCGTCAATAGCTTGTCTACTGCAGACACGATATGAGACATGCCTGTTGTAATTTCACTAATTGCCGTAGAAATCTCGCTCACTTGATCTGACAGCATGCTGCTTTGTGATTCCAATGCTTGGAATGTGCTGCTTGCGGTTTCGGATGCTTGACGAGTCGTGTTAATAACATTCGCGAAGCTGCCGATCGTGCGGCTGCTTGCTGCCACATCGCTTTGTATGAGTGTCAGCTCCTTCGTGATCTGCTTCGAGATCATATCGGTCTGACTGGACAGCTTGCGGATCTCATCAGCGACAACTGCGAACCCTCTGCCATGCTCACCCGCTCTTGCCGATTCAATGGATGCGTTCAGTGACAACAAATTCGTCTGTGTGTTCAAATCCTGAATGCCGTTCAAAAACTTAGCTACATTGTTATATCGTTCATTCATCGTTTCGAAAGCTTCAGTTAGCTTTGAGAACTGGTCTACTGTTTCATTTACCATCGAGACCACGCCAGCCATCTGCTGCGTGCCGTTATGAGATGATTGCTTCATATTTTGCATATCATTGTTTATGTATTCACTCGACGCAGCAATTTGCTGAGAGCTTGCTGAGATTTCTTCCGTAACTGCCGAAATGGATGAAGCATCGTCATACTGCGACAGCAACACTTTTCTGCCCAGCTCCACTTGGCCATTTACATCCTCTGATGCTTTTCGATTAATACCAATCATATTATCCATATTATTCGAAATGTGGAGCACAGATTCGCTCACTTCAAGCGTAGCTTTAATCGTTTCTCGCAGCTGATCGCCCATATTAGCCAAAGCGTGGTCAAGATCGCCAAATTCGTCAGAGCGAACGAGTTTTTCTTGACTTGTAAAATCATTATTGCCATACTGCTTAATTCTTTTTGTAATGCCTACAAGTCCTGTTCTAATCGATTGTGAGATGACAAAAATCATAATAGCAGGAAGAATAGCTAGCAAAATGACATTTATAAGCACAATAAGGTTCGCACTGGATATGTCTTTATCGAGAAGCTTCTGCGTCGCGTTAGCGTCTGCGGTCAAACGCTCGTGCATTGTATCGTTGGAATAACTTAGAATGACGGTATATACGCTTATTAGATTGCTTATGCGGAGCGATTTCTCATCTGATGATAATCCACTCACATCTGTATTCGTCACTTTCAAGTTATCTAATGCAAGCTTAAGAACATTAACCTGATTCGCATAATAAGGACCATCTTCCGTTGCAGGCGGATATTTCTTATCCATATCGATAAGCTGTTTCTCTAATTCATCGATGTTGGCAGGCATCGTTTCCAAATCCTTCATGATCAGCGTTGCATCGCTTTTGCCATTTTCAATGGCATCTACCATTAGAAGCATCACTTTCAGCAGCCTATTCGATATACCTTGATAATTGCGTTCAGCACGCTGCAATTCCTCTGAGCCTTCGACTGAGGTTGCTACTGAATGATTTTGAAAATAAATCAAAACGCCCGAGCCTACATTAAAAAGTGTGATGATTGCGGTAACAAGCAATAATTTGCTCGTTATTTTCTTCAAACTCAATTTCTTAAACAGTATTTTTGCTCTCTCTATCCTATCCTTAAAAACCATCCTGCTTGCTCTCTCCTCTGTCTCCTGAAAACAAAAAAAGCTATCCAGCCACAGGAGGCGGACAGCTCAGTTAGCTTATTATCCTTCCGGCGGTCTGGCAGCCATAGTGCGTACACCTTAGGCCCATAACTTTGCGTCCTTGTCTTTCAACAAGTTTGCCTTTTTCAGTTTGTCTATTTTGTAGTTTACAACTTAAACCAGTATAGGACTATTTAGTGAATTTGTCATCCCTTGAACCATATTTATTCTGTGGCTAAAAATAAGGTTGCATTGCAATAACGCCTTGCTAACGAATGAAAATAGGAGGTTTGGATGGAAATAACCGCAACGAGCAAAATATTTCGCACCGCTTCCCATTGTTTTTCCGTTAAATTCGGCAATCTGCTTGCAAATTGATTCGCTGAAGAGCGAATGACATGCTCTGTCAATAAATCTTGATGCGGATTTTCCTTCAAATGACCGGAAATGTCGAGCAGTTGATCGTTATTCGCATCTAGCTCCTCAAACATACTGGTATAAGATGCATATAATTCAATAGGCCCAACTAAATCGTCTGCTTCATCCTCTGGTTTCTTGAATACGATCTCAAAAAGCTTGCGTATTGATTCAAAATCAAGATTTGACTTTAAATCATCAATAATGAATAATAACGCAGCTTGGTTCAGAGAATATTTTTTCCCAGCTTTCGGACAATCGAAATAAGGTTTGAAATCTCGCTTTACCCAGTTTTGCATGGAGGTAATCGACAGATTCGAATATTCGATTAGTTGGCCCAACGCAGCAATTTCATGTAGTGAAAAGCCTTTAATCTCATTTCCTTTAATGAGCTTTTCAATAATTGGAGGCAGCAGCGTAGACATAAATGCAGGCAGTCCCGTGCCTTTCTCCAAGTCACATTGATGCGTTTTGGTCCATGCGGCTTGCAGCACTTGCAGTGGCTTCAAATTATACTTTCCGTCCAGAGCCAGCAGCAAGCAAGCCATCTCTTTTCGAGTAAGCGTAAAGGACTCCATATCGCTTCCTCCTCGCGCATTCGTCTTGCATTCCTATATTACAAGTTCATATGAACTCATCATATGCCGGAGAATGACGCTTGTAAAGGCTCGAAAATCAATGAGAATAAGCCTTTCATTCTCGTTAAATCGCTTTTAAAGCGCGTATAAGGCTGTTACCGTTGGATATGGCATTTGTCATATCATGTAATCATTCGTTATAGTAGATCATAAGAATAAAAAAAATATAAACATAAAAGGGTAGTGAAAAACGAAAATGGGTATAGGATTCAATTTATTCATGATTGCTCTTCTTATTTTATTAACTGCTTTTTTCGTCGCAACGGAGTTCGCCATCATCAGACTTCGCTCCAGTCGGATCGATCAGTTAGTGCTTGAGGGCCGGAAGAACGCACTTGCCGTTCAACGGGTTACGAGTAATCTGGATGCCTACTTGTCAGCCTGTCAATTAGGTATTACTATTACAGCGCTCGGGCTGGGCTGGCTGGGAGAACCGACAGTTGAAAAAATGCTTTTACCCTTGTTTGAACGTTTTGCTATTAACGATGACATCAGTCATATTCTATCCTTTTTAATCGCATTTATTTCAGTCACATTCCTGCATGTTGTTGTCGGGGAGCTTGCACCAAAAACGTGGGCGATCCAGAAAGCTGAATTTATTAGCTTCTTAACAGCAAAACCGATTATTTTATTCCACAAAATTTTATATCCTTTCATTTGGTTGCTAAATGGCTCGGCTAACGCTTTGGTTCGCTTGTTCGGATTGAAACCAGCTACAGAGCATGAAGAAGCACACTCGGAAGAAGAAATTCAAATTATTCTTAACGAGAGCTACCAAAGCGGAAAGATTAACAATACAGAATACGGATATGTAAGCCGCATTTTCGCTTTTGACGAATTGCTGGCCAAAGAAATTATGGTGCCCCGCACCGATATGATTTGTTTGTATACAAACAAATCATTAGCTGAGAACATGGAAATTATTCGCAAGGAACAATATACGCGTTTCCCGGTTGCACTTGAGAGCAAGGATAACATCGTCGGCATGATTAACACGAAGCAGCTTTTCCTAGAATATGAATCTGATCGTGATTTGGATTTCAAAAAGCTTGTTCATCCTGTACTGAGCGTTTCCGAGGTTACGCCAGTCAAAATGCTTCTAAAGCGAATGCAATTAGAACGTGTTCACATCGCTATTCTCGTCGATGAATACGGCGGTACTTCCGGACTAATTACAATTGAAGATATTTTGGAAGAAATCGTTGGTGAAATTCGTGATGAATTTGATGCTGACGAACGCAAGGAAATCGAACAGTTGGCCGATAACTGCTATCTTCTCGATGGTAAAGTATCACTTAGCGAGTTGAGCGATCTAACCGGCATGAACTTCGAGGAAGAGGATGTGGATACAGTCGGCGGCTGGTTGTACAGTCAAGTGACCGATCCAAAACCAGGCAAAGAGCACTTTTACGAAAATTATAAATTTATCATTCGTGAGACGAGCAAAAACCGGATTCGCAAGGTCGAAATGCTAATTGAGCAAAATCAAGAAGCCGTTGAAGGCGAAACCGCATAACGATAGGTTAACAAGAAAGAAGCAGCCTTTGCTCACTGCATAGGCTGCTTCTTTTTTGTTATGTCTTTATAACAAGCTGAAAATATGAACGATACGATCAAGCAGCCACTCATCCGTGTGGTCTATCGCCTCTTCTACAGAACATGGACCCGGCACGAGCGAGAAGCCTGCACGAAGACCAAGCTCCGACGTGTATGCTGAACTCGCATCAATTGACCCGCAAACGGCGATTACAGGGATGCGCTGCCCCCGAGCGGCATCACATATCGCCTTGATCACCTTGCCTGATCCCGTTTGGCTGTCTAATCTCCCTTCGCCTGTCAAAATCCAATCAGCGCCAACAATATGCTCCTCAAATCCAATTCTATCCATTACAAGTTTTGCTCCAGCGTGCATAGCGGCGTCAAAAAAAGCTAAAAGTGCTGCACCTGTTCCTCCTGCCGCTCCGCTGCCTGGCAAATTCGCCACATCAATCCCAGTATGCTTGGATATACATTCAGCAAAATGAGCTAATGCAAGGTCAAGCTGCTTGACTGCTTCTGACGATGCTCCCTTCTGAGGACCGTAAACCAAAGAAGCTCCATGCTCCCCGCACAATGGATTACTTACATCGCCAGCAATAATGAAGCTGCTTTCGCGAATGCTCGAATGGAAACCAGCATCATCAATCGATGCAAGCTTCGACAAATGAACGCCTCCAAGCGGCAGCTCTGCTCCACTTTCATCTAACAGCTTCATTCCGAGCGCCTGCAGCATGCCCGATCCGGCATCATTGGTCGCGCTGCCTCCTAAGCAAATAATAAATTGACGATAACCAGAACCGAGTGCATGCCGAATCAATTCACCGGTGCCAAATGTTGAAGCGATAAGCGGATTTTTCTCTTCACTCTTGAGCAAAGCAAGACCAGATGCTTCAGCAAGCTCAATAACCGCGGTTTGGCCATCTCCCAGTACGCCATATCTTGCATGAATGCTTCGGCTGAGCGGATCGTGAACAGGAACCTCGATAAAACTCCCGCCTGTAGCTTGTACCAAAATCTCCATCGTACCTTCACCGCCATCAGCCATTGGGAGCTGTACGATTTCAGCATGTGGATGTACTGTGCGAATGCCTGCTTCCATTGTGCTAGCAATTTGAAATGCGCTGCTTGACCCCTTAAACGCATCCGGTGCAATAACGATTTTCACCCTAATCATCCTTTCAGAAAAAAAATTAAAAAAACACTTGCAATTATTTCAGTTTATATGCGATAATACATCTTGTGTTTAGCGAATACATCTTGCCGTTGTAGCTCAACTGGTAGAGCAACTGACTTGTAATCAGTAGGTTGGGGGTTCAAGTCCTCTCGACGGCACCATCTTTTCCCGGGACGTAGCTCAGCTTGGTAGAGCACCTGGTTTGGGACCAGGGGGTCGCATGTTCAAATCGTGTCGTCCCGACCATCCTAAAAATAAAGAATTGAATATACATAAAAGAAAGAAGCTTGAGCAATCAAGCTTCTTTTCTTTTATATTTGATCGCCTAAATTTTGCAACAGCTCGGCGAGCTCGTCAAACCCAGCATCAAGCGCATAATCCTCAGCTGTATATCCTGTTTCATCAACTTTCAACGGATCAGCCCCTGCTTTTAGCAAAAGTTCCGCTCCCTCTATGTCACCATTTTTTGCTGCGGTCATTAGCGGTGTCCATCCGGTACTATCCTGTAAATTCGGATTAGCTCCTTCATCCAGCAATAACGCTACCATCTCTATGCTTTCATTATACAACGCTATCGTTAATGCCGTTTCTTCATAACTTTGCTCAATCACATTCAATTGCGCTCCCGCATCTATCAAAGAAGAAGCGATAGCTGTTTCATTTAGCTGGGCTGCCCACATTAGCGCTGTCCACCCTTCATCGTCTGCTGCATTCGGATTTCCTCCAGCATTAAGCAGAGATTTAACGAGCTCCAAATCAGCCTCTGAAGCTGCACCAAGCATTTGATCATCGGTTGGCGGCCCATCAAGAGAAGACATGAAGGTATCAATCGATTTCGAGAAGGTCACTCCGATCGTAACAGATCCCCCGAGAACAAGAATAACAGCCAAAACGATGATAAGTGCTATTCGCGAAGAGGATGTCTTAAAAATGATATTCGATGAGATGCCTGCATATTGCTGAATCGCGTAGATACGCTTCGGCAGGGGCGGGTGAGTCGATAGCTTCTCAGCCAGCCATACAAATAAACCTTTCTCATAGCTGCTTTGCAGCAAATATTCCTCACGGTCTACCCGTTTGTAGAGCGTTTTGCCGATCGCTAATATCGTTAAACCATTCATTGCGGCTTCAGCATCATTGGTGTAATAAGCAGCCATACGGTCGCATGTATATTCGCAAGCCCGCGAGTATGCTTCACCAAGAAATGGAAGCCATAACGCCGGCAATATGAGCAGCTGCTTCGACAAATGATTTCGTTTGATGTGGGCGAGCTCGTGTGAAATGACAAAAGTGAGCTCTTTTTCCCCACCCGCCTGAATCATTTCGAACAAATCGGAATAAAGCACCACCATATTGCGGCCAAAAAAGCGCGAAGCAAACGCATTTAATATCCCGCTCGACTCCATGACATAGAGATCAGGTACAACAGTAAAGCCCATCCGCTCACACTGTGCCTGGGCAATTGCGAACACTTCCGGGAATTGTCTCGGCGTGATCCGAACGCCATTGGTTCGAATGCTTGCCATCATAATCGCTTGAGCGAATAAGGGCAGGAGTATAAGAATCGGTAGGATGAAAATGAAAATAATAGAAATAAACAGACATAAATAAATGAAAACACTAAAGATAAGCGCAAGAACGAAGTAACGATTCTCTTTCTTATGTATGAGCGACGTTTCTAAATCAATTGCATTCAATAAATGGCATCCCCTTCTAAAATAATACCCACATTATACACGATTTCCCAAAGTTATTATACAACCTTCAGCATAACAAAAAAACTCATCTGCAATTTAGGATAGCAAATGAGTTTCTTTCAGTGAATGACATCTAGCTTTGCTCAAGAAACTGATATACAGCCATCATTTCTTGTTTATTCAACTCACGAATGCGATTGAAAATTGGAATATCAGCCACTGCCTCAATATTTGAGCTGTCTTTAACAACATCACTTACTTTGCCGGTCAGCCATGTTTGCACGTCTATGCCTTCAACAATTTCCTTAAGCCCTTCATCATTGATGCCACTTGCATAACAGCTAACACATGGTACCGATAATTTGAACACGCCATCATGGAGCCCATCTTCCGAAATTACTCTTTTCCCTTTGCAGAATGGACATGGCTGGCTAGCTTTAATTTTATTTATTAAGGTGACAATTTTTTTGTAACCAAACACTTCATAGACATAGGTCAGTTTTTTGTATTTACCATTAGTGAAATACTTATCAATGATCGTTTCTCTCGTTTCGGTGATATTGGCAAAATCACAGACGGTGATCCGATTATTAATACTGATGGATTCGATACTGTTGCTAATACGGCCCCAGAACGGCAGCACATTTTGCAAGACCATTTCGTAGTGGGAAAAGCTCGCAACCTCTAGTTCAAGCATTTTCAGCGCAGCTTGCGTCTCCCTAGGCAATAGAGAAACCTCTTCCGTCAAAAGCATATCGCCCCCGACAATCGCTTTCATTTTGTCTAGAACCTGTAGATTTCCAACGGTTTTAATGACTTGATCAAGAGGCTGCTGAATAATCTCACGAATATCCGTCTCGCCAAACTTTAGCTTTTTATGATGCTTTAATACCGTTCCTAGACAAATTGGGCAAGTAATCAATTTTTTGGATTCTTTTATACGCTCTTTGATCTCCGATTTCGATACCACCATATACATCCCAATGATGTGATTAAAGCCTTCCCAAGTCCTTGATGCCTTGCCTACTTTATCATAGAATGACTTTTCCCAATATCCGTACAAAAAAGTATGCTTTTCTGCGTCTGTCATCTCTGCATAACTTTTGCTTATATCCTGGCCGAGCTCATTTTTAATCTCTTCAAAAATAAATTTTATTTTTGGGAATTGATAAAACTTCAAAATATCCATCACATCTGGATGCAATAAGCCATCCCAGAATGGCGCGGTTTTGTCCTGAATAACAATATCAAAATCAAATTTTTCAATTACACGGCGGCCCGAGCAGCATGGGCAATGATTGCCTTGATTATAGAAATCGAAGCTATTCGTATCTTTATTGGTTGGATGTGCCGCCACAATATGGTTGATTAAGCCGCCAATTTCGTAGAGAAAAGTATATTGGCTGTACAAGTGGCGTTCCAAATCAATGGCGATGACGGGTGCAATGGTATCCGATTCATATTCGCCATAAATGAGACGAGCCATGGATGATAAGCTTTTTAAGATGCCGCCTTTATAAACGTTTTCTGCATTTTTAAAATAGGTAATCTGGTTTTCTTTTAAATAATTTACGCCATTTTTTTGATCTAGTGTTGAAGGAATATGGAAAGGAGCAGCTTTATCTTCATGGTTTTGTTCCCGGTAATAATCATCATGACTGACCACATCAAGATGCTCCACGGGTGCAAGCTGTCTTTTGCCAAAATCAACGATAAAATCAGAGCTTTCCAGCATATACGAATTATGTTCAATCATGATTATAGAGACGGATTCATCCTGAAGAATGACCCTCACACTATCAATGAATTGATTCAAAATATTTTGTGATAACCCTTTTGATGGCTCGTCAAAAATAAATAGCGTATTCGGGTTTCTGGAGCCCGCAAACAACTCAGAAACTAAATGAACACATTGAAATTCACCCGTTGATAAGGATTGTGTTTTTCTCTCCAACGTCAAATAACCAAGTCCTAGCTTGATCAATAAGCTCAAGCGTTTATGAGCGATGTCTTCATTTGGCAGCTCAACAATAATATCTTCAATCGAGCGCTGAAAAATATCATCAATATCATCACTATATTTTGTAAGCTTCTTTTTAATATCTAGAAAAGTGGCAACGGTTGACCGGCTAGTGATCGATTGGTTTCGATCTTGCCCAACCATAACCAGCTTATCCTTCGGATAGCGCTTCACAAAATCTTTGGACATGCACTCATTAACAAGTGTGGATTTGCCACAGCCTGACTCGCCTGTAAATGTGACAAGTCTATTTTTAGGAATCTGAATTTCACTGATTTGAATATTCCGGCAGTGAAGATCAAGAAATTGATAATATTCTGTTGGTGCTGCCTCGTTTCGTTCCCCGTGGATTGGCTTTGGACGTGGTGATTCTTCCACTATTTTTCCGCCGTATTTACCGCTGCCAGGGCCAAAAAACAAATGCTTATCCGCTGTGTCCAGCACCGTGTCAGAATGGTCAATGAGCCAAATTTGATTTTTAACTCCCAATTGTTTAATCTCAGCTAAAATTTTCAATAACGTTTGATGATCAAGACCTACGGAAATTTCGTCGATAATAATAACCGTATTCTCACTTGTAGCCATAAATTCAGCCAAGTAGAGCCGAGTTACTTCTCCACCTGACAATGTTCCCATAATTCGATTTAACGTTAAGTAACCAATATTCATATTGATTATATTTTTTAAAATGTTTTGTTTACCTTCACTAATCTTTAGAACTTCTGCTAGTGAATAAATTGTTTCCACACTGAAGTCGTTGATGTCCGATACACTCTGTGCTTGATCCAATAACTCAAATTTATATTGTTCAACTTCTTGATTGTAACGTTTCCCCATACATTTTTTACATTCGATATTTTTAGTTGTTCCGCGGCCTTTACAGTCTGGACACCAGCCTAATTCATTATTAAAAGAAAAAACTTCTGGAGAAAGATTATACTTTTCAGCAAGAGCAACTCGAATTTCAGTAAACACGCCAGTATGCGTACCAATAGTTGAACGAGGATTTGAAGAAATGGATGATCGACCTAGAAAAAGGACAAGCGGCATTTCCTCCATCTTAATGGCACTGAAATTGGTTTCCATAATAGTAGGAAATAGATACTGATACTCCGCCTTTGGCAATAAGGAAACGAGACGTTTCTTCGACTCTTCACCAATGGTTTGAGAAAAAGTTGTTTTTCCAGATCCAGATAAACCAGCTATGCCTAACGATTTATCTACTGGCAGTACTTCATCTAATTTGTTAATATTGTTCGCAATTAATTGCTTTATTTTCATTGTGATCTCCTCTCCAATCTCTAAAAATTTGTCTCTGTATATGATAAAAGCAAGCTTCTACAGCCAACCTGCTATGTTTGCTCATTTAAAATGATTTCAAAAGGCATCTTATCAAAAAGAAAGAGCACAATTCTTACTGCGGAATTGCGCCCTATTTTTTAAAAATGATTCATTTGTATTGATGAATTAAGTTTGGTACTGAAAACTGGCATCATGAAAGTTGAAAAATCATATTACAGTTCGGCTAACACTTTTCCAAGCTGATTGCCCTTGTAAGTCCAAGCAGATTTAGCTCCCTCAATTGCTCCCGGACGGGCTTTTGTTTCTTCACTAAATCCAGTTTGGTCGAGGTGTAGGTGAACCGTTCCATCTGAACCTTCTTTTAAAGTCCATGTAATTGTCGTATTTTCTCCGGCACTTATCCAAGTGTAAGATAATGTATGAGGCTCGTCCACTATAAGCACTTCGCAATCTACAATGYCGTTCCACCATTCGGAAGGCTCCGTTTTGAACTGAAATTTATGTCCAACGACCGGTTCAAAATCATTATTCCAAATCCATTTCGCAAGCGTATCTGAATCCGTTAGAGCATTCCACACTTGGTCGATTGAGCTTGTAAATTGATAATCTAATGATACATCTGGTTTCATTTCTTTTCCTCCAATATAAGTTTTAATTTATCTATTCTTTCATTCCAGAAACCTTCATAAAAAGATACCCAATCTTTTATTTCTTTCAACGGATTAGCATTCAATCGATATCTCGTTTCTCTGCCAACCTTTTGAGCAATGACGAGATCGGCATCTTTCAGGATTGCCAAATGCTTGGAAACCGCTGTTCGACCCATTTGAAAATGAACCGTTATCTCATGTAGGGGCAAGTCTTCAACTTCTGCCAACAATTGAATTAGTTTTCGCCTTGTTGGATCGGCAACAGCGTCGTAAACATCCCTCATTTGACCTTTATCGTTCAAAACCACCCCCACCTTTTCATTATTATTTACTGTAATGTTGCCGATTAAACGACATAACAGCTTATTAAGACACCTTTTGGAGTCATATTGATTATAGGACACCAAAAAGTGTCCTGTCAAGTTTCTTGCTCATCCACTATGTGGCCTTTAAATCTTACTTTGTTAGTTTAACAGAGTACCCTGCTTACACAAAAAAGACTCTTCAGCCGCTTAGCTAAAGAGTCTCTCCTTCTATCTCTTCTTATCTAAAGTTTAGTTTATCATTACAACTAATGATCCGATTCATCCCATTTTTTCGAATAGGCTTTTTTTGTAACCCAAAGTGTCAGCCATGTGAGCAATACAACGATAATACCCGAAAAAATCCATACACCTGCAGGAACGTTCATCTATATGTACCCCCTCTTTGTCTACTCCCTCTATTTTACAAGATCCCATTCGATTATTTTCAACAGATCCGTTAACAAATTCGTAACTTTTCTAATCATAAATCATCATGGACGGAGTAGCAAATAACGGATTACACTTCATGAATTAACCTCTATGGTGAACGATAATATCGATCGGATAACGACCAGCATTGCGTCCGTAAAGCGTCAAACCGCCTTGTTCAGCTTCGAGCTGAAGCTTAAAGCTGCGATTTTTGTTCAGCTTAGCAGTCAATGCACTAGGTAAAATAACTTTGCAGAGATAACCGTATGATCCTGCATCCTCCAGCTTGTTAGAAACCGCTTGATAGTGCCAAGACAGAACGCCACGGCTATCCGCTGGATCATCTCTCAACACAATCGTATCAACTAGCTGTCCATCAATGAGAACATTCAGCTTAGCTTCATGGCGATCCGAATCCGTCATAAAATATGAGTTTATGTTGTACTCAGGATCTGACAGCGCACCATGCATAAAGGAAATGTCCAGCTTTTTCTGAATGCTTTCCTCAAGATCACGTTTTAGCAGACGCTTGGAGCCCGCTTCAAAAAACAGTTCAATATCATAAATCATCGTTTGCTCCGAAATGGATGGCAGCTGTACATCATACGTAAATTGTCCTGCAATTCCGCCATTCACTTTCTGATTCTGCAACGAATTCCAGCTATGCGGCCACTCGCTATCGGTGAAGCTTGCAACCGGTACGCTTATCGTTTGGCCGTCAACCTCATATTTCCCATTGGTTTGACCGCTGCGAACGTCGAAAGTAACGAAGTTGCGTGTAATCGTTTTGCCTTCGGAAGACAAGAGACGTACTGCAATTACCGCAACCGCATCCTGCTGAGGCATTTTCAAGGAAAGCGGCTGCAATGCACTCACGCCGAATCCGTTCCAGTCAATGATTTCGTGTCCTGATTGTGCGACAGTACGTACACCAAAATGATCATACGACAGCTCCCACGCCAGCTGAAGCGCTTGACCATGATAACGATCCGAGAAGCTGGAACGCAAAAGCTCCAATGTAACCTGTGCGCCTGTATCCAGCGTTTGACAAGGAGGTGCATCAATAACGATAAAATCTGGCGAGTGCAAATCTGCGATCGTCATGCCGGGAACGAACCACTCGTAGCCAAAATGCTTGTCGGTGCCGTCCAAACGGTAATAACCGTTAAACTCATTTACAACATCGCGGAACTCCGTAAATACGAAACCGCACATTTTATCATGACGGCGGAATTCATTCATCATATAGCGGTAATGCCAAGCTAAGTCGCTATCTCCTGCTCCGCCTTCGATCCCCCACACATTGCCGCATTCGCTGTTCATTAATGGTGCATCTGATTGTACATTGCCCGCAGTATAGTTAAAGGTAGAACCTACGAACGTTTGATCAACGACCTCTGTTACATGGTTGCGTAGCTCATTGTAGCCATTAATGTAGAAATGCCAAGTGTTAATATCAGACTCCACATGATCATAGTTACATGGTGAGTTATCTTCAACTATACGGGTTGGATCAACCTGTTTGGCCCAACGATAGATGGAACGAACCCACTCCTGCGTTTGCGGCAAATAATTTTGCGGATGTGATGCATCTGTTGTTAGTGACGCGGATTCACTTTCCGTTTTCAAGCCCAATGTCTCATTAAACATGACCCAAGAGAAAATCGACGGGTGATTGTAGTCACGATCAATAATTTCACGCGCTTCACTCTCGTAAGCAAGCCGTGCCTGCTCATCCGGGTCCCCCCAGAAGCATGGCATATCCTCCATCACGAGAATTCCAAGTTTGTCGGCCCAGTAAAGCTTGCGCGGCTCTTCCGGCTTTATGTGAATCCGAACAAAGTTCAATCCTAAACGTTTTAAAAGGAAAATTTCATCATGCATTTCTTGATCGGACGGGTACGTGAAAAATCCGGTTGGATGGAAGGATTGATCCAACGTTCCATTCAAATAAACAGGTTTGCCATTCAACATAATCCAGCGATAATTCCGATCACCTACAAGTGCAGTTGAAATTTCACGAATACCAAAATAAGTGCTTATAACATCCGACTGACCATTGCTGGATAGGGAAACTTCGCCTTCATATAAGAAAGGAGATTCTGGACTCCACAGCTTAGGATCTGCCACTACAAATGAAGTGCTGATCGTATTGACTCCTTCTGTCAGCTCTGCTTCGAATTGATGTGATACAGCACCCTCTGCAAACAAGAAGGAAAGCTGAGCATGACCTGCGCGGCTTGCTATCACTCTAGTCGTAACTTGTATAGTACCGTCCAATTTTGTATTAAACTTCGAATCCTGTACATAGTTTTGAGGACGAGCCTCCAGCCATACGGGCTGCCAAATGCCGCGAATTTCTCCATAACCTTGCTTGCCACGGCCTTGGAATGAATGATCAAAATCTTCAACACGAACCGTAATCGAGTTTGTGCTGTCGATTGACCAAACGTCTGTTACATCAAATTCGAAATGGCCATATCCGCCTTCATGCGAACCAATGGAGATCCCATTTACCCATACGTCGGACTTAAAATCGACTGCTCCAAAGCGAAGGATTACTCGCGCATCAGCTAGCTCTGGTGTCCAATCCACTTCCTTATCATACCAAGCGATGCCTTTATCATTGCTTCCGATTCCCGACAACGGGCTTGACCAGGAGAAAGGAACAGTAATTTCCGACTTTAAGGATTGACCTTTCGATTTATGCCAATCTGCACCGATGCCACGATTCTCATGGTCAAATTCAAAGGACCATGCTCCATTCAAATTCAACCATTCCGAGCGCTGCCAATCTGGCCGAGGATACTCAGCTCGAGGGATGTTCACTTGTGATGCATGTACCGTATTTAAAGACATTATTAATCACACTGCCTCTCCATTGATATTTTGATGACGTTCATAAGATTAATTAATAAGTTAATAATAAACTGAAATAACGACCATTTCGTAACAAGAATACGTCTTCATTAACTTGTTTGTCAACTATTACTTTGAAAACCCGTGATAAACCTATTATATAGTTAACTATTAAGTTACTCTAATATATGGTGAATCCTCATTGAAATCAAAAAAAGGAAGTTGGCCTTAGCCAAGCTCCCTCCAAATATAATGTTAAAGCTTTCTGATCTGACCGATAAATATCTCGGAAGTCAACCATCTCCGGAATATAAGAAATAACATAACTGACGGCAGGCTTGTCAATGCTCCAAGCTGCAGCATTAATGTACTGTCCATTTCTCCTCCTGAGCTTGCTAACTGTACTAATTTCATTATCGGTGTTTGCAGCTCCATATTAGAAATATAAATTAACGCTGGTAAGTATGAGTTCCATAATACGACGAAATGGAGCACGCCAAGCGCAAGCAGTGGCTTCCATATTTTTGGGATAAACAGAGTGAAAAACGTATGCAGTTCCCCTTTTCCCGATAGCTCGGCCTCAGTCTTTAAGTCGGCGTATCTACTGTTGAAAATACTTTTGAGAACAAAAACCGCCGCTAAATTAAAAAAGCCGAATATCATTTGCGGAATAATCGTATTGACCATTTCCAGGCTCCGAACGAATAGGTACTCATTAATCATCCCGCTTCCCATCGAAATGACGATAAGCAGAAACAACTTATACCAGCTGCGCCCTGGCAAATGTTTGACAGTCAGCGGATAAGCCAGTGTGACAGTCATCAATAAAAATATAATTACAGCAACAAAGTTAACGACTGAATAAGAAAAAACGTTCCAGAACGATATGAAGCTCCACACCGATTGCCTTGCTTCTCCGGCTCCAGTAAACGGATAGATGAACAGCATATACAGTAAAAAAATGACAACGATTGAATATAAGCAAGCTGTCACAATCCCAATTATGCTGCGTCCATTATTCGTTGTTTTAATGTCAGCTGCACCAGTGTGATTACTGAATAATTGCTTTAAAAACAGTCTTTTTACAATGAAATAAGCGATGATCGTAAAGAGCAGTTGAACCGCAAACTGAAAAATGCCCACAGCAGCGGAAGGACTTACGTTCATCATCAAAAAACCTAGTTGAAAAATATAAGCGTCAAGCGTCTCTCCTGTCTTCGATACCAAGGGATTCAGCAAGCTTCTAATGAGCTCATAGTCCGTGGACATGATGGCAGACAGCTGCAGCACCATAAAAGCGGCTACCGCTTTCAGTGCTGGAATCACATTCATTACAAGGTAGCTATTCCCGAAGCCTGCAAGCCCCGTTTCTTGCCGGTTCACTGAAGCATGCTTCGAGGCTATAGCTGCAAGCGCGATGATGATCGGAATACCGCATGTTTTTAACACTTCAACGAATACAATGATCGGCCGAAATAATGTCTCATCACCCAAAATCAGAGTCCCCGAGGTTAGAAAGGGAGATGTGCTTATCGAAAGTATATAAATGAAAATATACACAAAAACAATAGAAGGAATGAAAAAAGGAATAAGAAATAAAGACGAGAACAGCCCCCTCAACCACTTGTAACGAATATTGCTCAGAGCAAGCGCCAGAAGGAATGCGATACAACCGCTAGCGAGTATATAACCCGTTTTGATAACAAATGTATTTACAATTACCCTTCGGAAGTTCTCATCGTTAAACAATTGGGCAAAATGATTAAAGCCTACCCACGAACTCTCAAATAGGCCAACAAAAACTTTGTAGTCGACAACCGATAGAATTATACCGTTAGCAAATGGAAGCAGCTTAAAAATCAATATGAGCATAAGAGCGGGAATGACGATCAAGTAATGCAGCTTGAACTTCCATATTCTCTGAGGAAGACTGTCTGGATCATGTAATTGGTTATGTAGATTGCTTTGGGCATTAGGCGGTTGATGCTCCATAATAATCCCCTTTCTTTTTCCGTAATTTTACTAAATTATAATGATTTAGTTGTATGTTGTATAGCTTCAATATCGCTCATTTTCGCTGTAGCTTTTGATTATTCGCCTGTTCTTGTATAATAATCCGATATAAATGGACGCAGTAAGGGAGTTGTATAATGTCTAATCGTAAATGGAACATAGGCATTGCCATTCTGTTTATTGTATTTTCCAGCCTTCTGCTAAGCTTCTTTCTCTCCACGCTTCGGATAAAGGATCTGCTGCAGCCAATTCTCTCAAGCGAGGTAAGCCAGAAACCTCCTTATCACATTGTCCTCATCTCCCAAGAAATCGATAATCCATATTGGCGATCAATTGAACGAGGTGCAAAAGATGCAGCGGTTGAATTTGGGATGGAGCTTGAATATACAGGACCGTTTCGCATTAATCCCGCGGAGCAAATGAAGCTGCTGGAGAAAGCTATTGCAGCCAAAGCTGATGCGCTGCTCGTACAGGGGCTTAACGACCCGCAGTATATCGGATTAATTAATAAAGCGATTAGCTATGGCATTCCTGTCTTAACGATTGATACAGATGCTCCGAACAGCCGCAGGCTCTCTTATGTCGGCACAAACAATTTCGATGCAGGCAAAGTTATGGGTGAATTGGTTGCCGAAGCGGCTGGAAACCATGGGCAAATCGCCGCTTTAATCGGAAACGAGCAAGCCCCCAATCAGCAGCTGCGGCTTGCTGGATTTCGAGAGGTTATTTCACGTTACCCCGAGCTGAAACTTGTCGAGGTGCGCTCCTCAAACATTTCACGCCTCCAAGCATCAGGTGAAACAGAGGAACTGCTTCAGCACTATCCACAGCTGAATGTAATGGTCGGATTAAGCGCACTCGATGCGATCGGCATCGCGGAGACCACTGAACGCATTCGGCCAAAAGGCCTGCAAATTTTTGCATTTGATGCGCTCGATGAAACTCTGGAGCTTATTCGCAGTGGAATCATCCATTCAACCATTGTCCAGCAGCCTTACGACATGGGCAATAAAGCTGTATCGCAGTTGAACGATTACCTCCATGGCAAGGAGCTTCCTGTGCAGCATTTTACGAAAATATCGGTACAAGGCCAGAAGCCCTTCGTTCAAGAAAATGGAGAAACTAGCCCATGACCATTCGGACTAAGCTGCTCATTTTCATCCCATTACTCGTTCTCCTCATTAATTTGGTTACGTTCTTTTTATTTCAAAGTGGAAAGATGGTTCAGCAAAGCTATAATCAAATGATCGATCGTATCCTTTTGTACAACCAGTCCTCCAAGGTTGTAGAGAACAACTTAAGTACGCTGCATAGCTATTTGCTTAATCCAGACGACAGCAATAAAAAGCGATATGATCATAGTCGAGTGGAACTTCAGGATCTGCGCTTGCTGCTCCAAGAAAAGTCGAATGTTTCCATATCTTCCTCCACTATTACTAGCTACGTTCATCTGTTAGATACTTTTTTGGAGCAGCAGCAAGACGCTTTCATTGCAGCTTCTGCCGAAAGGTCGAAGGTGTCGCTCACTCAATACGAGAATGCGGAAAGGACAGCAAGCTTCATACAAGAGGACAGCCAGCAGCTGGTTGAATTGGAGTTAAACATTTATGAACCTGTATATGAGCAGATTCAAGCTGAAAATAAACGCATGTATTTGCTCGGTGCCGCCGTCTTCATAACGAACACCCTGCTGAGCATTTTACTTGCCATATGGATTTCACGCAGCATTACTGGACCTGTAAGCAGTCTTGTCTCACGTGCGAAGCAGATCTCCAAGGGACATCTAAAGCAAAGCTCAAACGAGCTGCAAGCCAAGGATGAGCTTGGCGTATTATCAGGCGCATTCGAGCAAATGTCGAGCGACCTCCTCGAATTGATGGAGCGGGATAAAGAAAGCCTGGAGAAGGATCGACTCGTTAAGGAATTAGAGCTGCAAGCGCTGCAAAGCCAAATTAATCCGCATTTTCTCTTTAATACGCTTAATGTATTATCCAAGCTAGCGCTCATTGAAGGGGCCGAGAAAACAAGTGATCTCATTATTTCGATGTCCAATTTACTGAGATATAACTTGCGCAATCTGGAGCATGCGGTCACGCTCAGAGATGAGGTAGCACATGTAGAGGAGTACTTCACCATTCAACAAGCACGCTTTCGCGACCGCATTCAGCTGGTGAAGGATATCGACCCATCTGCATTGTTATTTCACATCCCTGCGCTCACGCTTCAACCCATCGTAGAAAACGCCTTTGTTCATGGCATTGAACGTATGGAGAATGGAGCGAAGATTCGCCTTGAAATAAAGCATGATCAACATCATGTACGTATCTCCATATCCGACAATGGCAGCGGAATGACTGAAGAGATTCGAGTTTCGCTGCTCCGAATGGAAGCTGGCGCATTCACCGAACAATCAACAGGCCTTGGCACAAAAAATGTGTTTAAGCGCCTCCAACTATTTTATGGTCTACATGGATTAGTCGATATTGAAAGCGAACGGGGTAAAGGAACGACAGTCACAATCCGAATACCTGTTAGAGAGGACGGTGAAAACATACATGTACCGACTGTTAATCGCGGATGATGAAGCACTTGAGCGGGAAGGCTTGGAATTGATCATTGAACGAATGCTTCCGAATACCTTTCAAATAATCCATGCCGAGAATGGACGTGTCGCGATAGAAAAAGCAGAGGAATATCGCCCCCATATCGTACTTATGGATGTCAATATGCCCGGCATTCAAGGTTTAGAAGCAATCCGCGAAATCAAGCATACCTTGCCGGATGTGAAGTTCGTCATGGTGACCGCTTATGATTATTTTGCATATGCCAAAGAAGCCCTTTCTCTCGAAGTGAAAGAGTATTTAGTCAAGCCTGCCAAACGCGAGCATATCATACATACGCTTCAGCAGCTCATACAGGAACTCGAGCTTGAGAAGAGGAAACGCTCGGACGAACTAGAGCTGCGGCATAAAGTTTCTCAATTAATGCCTTTAGCAGAAAATGAACTCGCTATGATGTTTATGGTCGATCATGTTACAAATACCGATATCGAGCAATTATCAGAATGGCTCAGCTTTCCACTAGGACAAGGCTGTGCGATCGTGATCGCATTTCCCGAGCATGTCAAAGCTAATCGTAAGCAAAAAGTTTACGATACGATTAGAAGTTTTATCAAATCATCTTTAACGAATAGTGTTGTAAGCTCCTTAATTGATCGCCATATGGCTATCTTCATCAATCATGATAAATCTGTTGTGGACGCAGATTGGAAGGCAGCCGGAACCGCTTTAGGTGAAGAACTATGCACGATCGCAGCACGTCAGCTTGAGGTTGACATCTTAGTCGGAATCGGAAAAACGCGCTCGGGTGTTGAGGGTTTGCGCAAATCCTATTTTGAGGCTGTATTTGCCTCCAATTATTATGAGCAATGCGGCAAGATATGCCACTTTGATGAATTGATACATGGTGCAGTCCCTTCACTGAATCGTGATAACAAGCAGCATGAACATGTGGAAGCTATACCTGAAGCGTATGTTATCTCAGCAATGCAGCGCATTCGAGAGCAGCGGGAGCAGCAAACCCAATCCGTGCTAGACCGTGCACAACGTTTTATTCAGGACAACTATACAAAGGACCTCTCACTCGAAGAAGTAGCCGAATCCGTTCATCTAAACCCACACTATTTCAGTAAAATATTTAAGCAGCAAGTAGGCACAACCTTTATCGAATATGTCACTGCCCTTCGTATCGAAAAGGCGAAAGCGTTAATGGCAACTGGAAAACTGAGTTTAAAGGAAGTTTGCTTCGAGGTCGGTTATAATGATCCAAACTATTTCAGCCGTGTCTTTAAAAAAGTGACTGGTGTTCCCCCCTCCGACTACCGGGGATAAAAAAATGAGCAAAAAAGTAAAGTCCATGCTGCAACGACATGGACTTTTTTGTGCTGGGATGACAACAAAATGCTAGTTCTCTTTATTCGTTTCCCTATGCTTGCAATGTCTAAAATAAATGCGGGAACAACACTCATTAATGCAGGTTTTTACGAGCGGATTCGCTCTTTTTGCATGCTATAATAAAGTTCGTTTTCACGCAGGAAAGGTTTTTGACAGAGAGGAGAAACGGAAATGGAAATGCCGATTACTAACAAAAATGAACAAGTAAGCATGAAATTTGTGACGCTTGTTTCCATTGTTTCCGCTCTTGGCGGATTATTATTCGGATTCGATACAGCAGTCGTATCAGGTGCTGTCGGTTTTATGGAGGATCGATTCGACTTATCAAAGCTACAAGTGGGATGGGCTGTATCGAGCTTAATTATTGGCTGTATTGTTGGCGCGGCTATGTCTGGTATTTTGGGAGACCGCTTCGGACGTAAAAAGGTACTTATTGCTGCCGCGATTCTATTTATTATCAGCTCGATTGGCTCAGCTGTTCCGGATACTTTTTCCGCGTTTATTGTGGCTCGGATTATTGGTGGAATCGGAATCGGAATTACCTCTACGTTATGCCCGCTTTACAATGCCGAAATTGCACCTGCAAAATATCGCGGCAGACTTGTTGCACTTAACCAACTCGCCATCGTTACAGGCATCTTTCTTACTTATTTCGTAAACCTATGGATTTCCAGATCAGGTGACGAAGCATGGGGCATCGCCTCCGCTTGGCGCTGGATGTTCGGAGTTGGCGCTATACCTGGTTTGTTATTTATGATTTTGCTATTTTTTGTGCCCGAGAGCCCAAGATGGCTGATCAAGCAAGGGCGCGCAGCGGCAGCTCTTCCGATCTTATTGCGTATTCACGGCGAAGAGCTCGCCAAAAAAGAAGTGATCGATATTAAGCATTCGTTCGAGCAAGAGAGCGGTTCGATTCGGCAGCTATTCTCTCCAGGGCTTCGGATTGCTTTAATTGTAGGAGTTGGACTTGCTGTGCTCCAACAGGTGACAGGCATCAACGCCGTCATGTATTATGCGCCAGAAATTTTCAAAGCAACAGGCGCAGGAACAAACGCTTCATTGATCCAAACGATTTTGGTCGGCTTTATCAACTTATTGTTCACCCTCGTTGCTCTATGGCTCATTGATAAAGTAGGACGCAAAGCGCTTCTGCTCGTTGGTTCGGCTTCCATGTCGATTTGTTTGATTGTTATAGGCATCGCTTTTCAAACGGGACATGCAGCAGGTCCACTCGTGCTTATTTTTATTTTATTGTATGTGGCTTCATTTGCTATTTCGCTTGGACCAGTCGTATGGGTCATCATGTCTGAGATCTTTCCTAACCGTATTCGCGGAAAAGCGACGGCTATTGCTGCAATGGCGCTCTGGGCAGCGGATTATCTCGTTTCACAGTCGTTCCCACCTATGCTTAGCTCTACAGGACCTGCCGCTACGTTCTGGATTTATGGTGGCATGGCCTTGCTCGCCTTCTTGTTTACATGGCGTGTTGTACCGGAAACCAAAGGAAAATCACTTGAAGAAATTGAAGCTTTGTGGGTGAAGTAATATCTCTGTATAATGGGTTTAGGTTATAAATCTATTTATAGGAGATAAACAAATGGACTTCCGACTAGATTTAATTGAAAATAAGATCGAATTTTTTGAAGCTTACGATTTGAAGACGCTGGAGCGCAAGATTGATCAGCAGATCGAAAATAATAAAGGCTTGCTGCTGGAAGTGTTCCACGTCAGCCATCATGCTGTTTTTAATCCTAAAATCGAAAAGATGCTTTATAGTGCGGTTGTTCACTTTAAAGCGAAGAAATAGCGCTATAAAGGCATACAAATCCTCCCGACTCCAACAGTCGAGAGGATTTTTTTAAAATATAGGAAAGTATATCATTTTCTCATACTTATCTTATATTTCACCATCAAAGCTACACAGCGTCTAAAGGACGACGAAGGCGTTTTTGATTGTTACGCGCTTAAAAAGCTCTAAGTCAAATCTCCGTCAAACGTATAATAGTCGAGATGCGGCATCTCGTCCTATCCCATTAAATAAAGCTCTTTAATGAAGGAGGACGCCTCACCATGCTGTGCTGCTCGTATGCATAAGTGAGTTTAATGAGCATCGGCTCCTCGAAAGCTCTCGCAGCGAATGTCACACCAAACGGCACTCCTTTTGAAGTATAGCCAGCTGGGACGACAATCGATGGATAACCTGCACGCGATGTAATCCTTGCTCCAAAGTCAGCAGGAAAAAGCAGCGCGTCAAGCTGATGCTCCTTCATCGTCGCATCTATTCCCTCTTCCTTGCATAAACGGAGATCTGCAATCCGATCTCGAAGATATGGAAGCTCAGTCTGCGTACCTGAAGTCGTCGTTTCTGCTAGCAGCAGAGTGGACTGTCCATACTTCAAGGTTTCAACCGGATGCTCGTTATTAAAAGCAATAATGTCTTTGAGCGAGCGAATTTTGCCGTTTGGAGGCAGCTTGGACAAATAAGCGTTTATCGAGGATTTGAATTCATTCAGCACTACCGATGAATAAACGATTTGCCTAGCAGTTCTTACATCAGCCGGGTCAATGATGACCGCGCCTTGTTTTCTCATCACCTCTACTGCTTCGTTAAATATGGCTAGCTGCTCGTCCGTTAATTCCTCAAAAAAATAATCTCTAGGAATGCCAATTCGTGCACCCCCAAGACCTTTCGGATCAAGGAAAACACGATAATCCTTATGTTTTTTAAAGTACCCCGCACCCATTGCAGCATCCCTGTCATCATGCTCCGTTATAGCGTTTAATACGATCACTGCATCCGTTACGGTTCTTGCCATTGGTCCCGCAGTATCCTGTGAGTTCGAGAGTGGTAATATGCCTGATCGGCTCACCAGTCCAACGGTCGGCTTAATGCCCACGGTTGAGCTTAAATTGCCTGGATTTAAGATCGATCCTGAGGTTTCCGTGCCAATCGAAGCCATACAAAAATTACAAGCCACCGCGACGCCTGAACCAGCGCTTGATCCGCCTGTCGGCGTAGATATGTTGTAAGGATTAAGAACTTGGCCGCCCCGCGAGCTATAGCCAGACGGCATTCCATCTGTCATAAAGTTAGCAAACTCCGTCATATTCACTTTCCCTAATATAATGGCCCCCGCTTCGCGCAGCCTTTTTACAATAAAAGCATCTACTCCCGCATAGGAATTGGCAAGCGCAAGCGAGCCAGCGCTCGTATGCATGTTATCCCCTGTATTAATATTATCCTTGAGCATGATGGGGATGCCGTGAAGCGGACCTCTTGGGCCTTGGACAGCTCGTTCGCTGTCTAATGCAGAAGCTATAAATAAAGCATCGGGGTTAAGCTCAAGCACCGAATTTATCGTGAGTCCATCTTTATCATGCGCTGCAATTCGGTCAAAATAAAATAGTACAAGTTCGCGAGATGTGATCTCGCCAGATTCCAAAGCGGCTTGAATGGACGAAATGGTTGCCTCTACGATTTCCATGCCTCTTATACCCCTCATCAACCCGAATATGTACGATATGAGCCTAGTATATACTATTTTTTGGTAATGAACATCATTGATAAAGGCAAGCTAACGAGCTTAGACTAGAAATATTGCAGACAAGGAATGATTTTCATTAGAAAAGAAACAATAATAACGATTGATTCCATAAAGAAGCTGGCAATACCTTTATAATCTCCACACTCAAACCATCACTTCAACAATCCGCTCCCTTTTAGCAGCTTTCTTCAGTATGATAGAGACATAGCACAAATTCACACATAACCGCCTACTTGGAGGAATGAATGACTATGACGATGCTGATGAGCAGAATTGTACTTGGAATAGGAGGTTTGGCAGTCCTTTTTATCGGTTTACTTACCGTGATTAGTTATTATTTCTATTATGTGGCAATCAAACGAAACTCAAAAGCATTTTTAAGCAATAATCAGGATTTAGCGCAAATTCACGGAGAAAAGGAAACGGATGATCAAGCTGCCATTGCGTTAGCAGACGAAACTGGTCCAACACCGGTTGAGGCTATAGGGGTAGAATGGATAGAAAAACAAGCTTATGAAATTTGGCACCTTACTTCAATTGACGGTCTCTCCTTGGTTGGCTATTACCTTGAAGCCAAAACTTTGACGTCCAAAACCGTCATTCTTGCACACGGCTATTCCTCGCAAGGGAAAGATATGGGCAGTTTTGCTAAATTTTATTATGACAAGCTGGGTTACAATGTACTGATGCCCGATGATCGAGGGCATGGCGATAGTGAAGGCGATTACATCGGCTTCGGCTGGCCAGATCGGAAGGATTATCTCCTTTGGATAGACGAGGTCGTACAGAAACTTGGTGAATCGGTGCAAATCGTGCTGCACGGCATTTCGATGGGTGGAGCGACTGTGATGATGGTAAGCGGTGAAAACGTTCCAAAACAAGTCAAGGTCATTGTGGAGGACTGCGGCTATACGTCCGTTACCGATCAGCTCTCTTATCAACTAAAGCGGATGTACAAGCTGCCTGCTTTTCCGATTTTGCCTGCAACTAGCTTATTAACCCGCCTTAAAGCAGGTTATAGCTTCGAGGAGGCATCTGCAATCAAGCAGCTGGATAAAAATAAGCTGCCCATGTTCTTTATTCATGGTTCCGCCGATACTTTTGTACCTACAGAAATGGTGTGGAGGCTTTATGAAGCTTGTAAAGCTGACAAAGATATTTATATCGCCGAGGGTGCTGGTCACGGCATGTCCTATGGTACGGATACAACAGCCTATGAACAAAAAGTGGCGGCATTTCTCAGTCGATATGTTATGAATGGATAGTGTCTAAATGATTCTTTATTTTGCACATAACCTATACCACTCCCTGATATGAATAAACAGACAGAATCATTCTGATTCAGAGGAGGGTGTGCATTTGGGACCATTTACAAACGATTTATTGCAAGGAAAGGTCGTTCTCATAACGGGAGGAGCGACCGGGCTTGGACGCGCCATGGGTGAGAAATTTGTTGCGTTAGGTGCTAAGCTCGCAATTGCCAGCCGCCGTGAGGCGGTATTGAAGCAAGCTGCTGAAGAAATGAGCTTGCCCACCAGCACCGTTTACTACAAAAGCTGTGACGTTCGTGATCCATCACAAGTTCATGAGCTGATTGAAGCCGTCGAGAACCATTTTGGACATATCGATATCCTCGTCAACAACGCTGCTGGAAATTTCATCAGTCCTACCGAGAGGCTCTCTCCAAGAGCAGTAGATACGATCTTACATATTGTTTTACACGGCACCTTTTATACGACTCTGGAAGTGGGCAAGCGGTGGATTGAACAAGGAAGAGGCGGTACGATGTTGAACATCGTCACCACCTATGCTTCTACCGGCTCGGGATATGTTGTACCTTCCGCTGCTGCAAAAGCTGGCGTTCTTGCGCTTACAAGATCGCTCGCCGTTGAATGGGCACCTTACGGTATTCGCCAAGTTGCGATTGCACCAGGTCCCTTTCCGACAGAAGGCGCTTGGTCTCGCCTCTCTCCCACTCCTGAGCTTGAAGAGAAGATGATTAGCCGCATCCCCTTAAAACGTGTTGGCGATAAAGAAGAACTAGCTAATTTAGCCGCCTATTTAGTTTCGGATTTCGCGCATTATTTGAACGGTGAAGTTGTAACGATTGATGGCGGCGAGTGGCTGCAAGGTGCAGGGCAATTCAACAGCTTAGCAGAGGTGTCCGATAAGCAATGGGATGAGCTGGCTGTAATGACGCGCAAGGGTAAAGATTGAGTCGATCAGCCGCATACTATGAATCTTTGAAAAGAAAAGCAGCTCATTTCTCTAAGAGTCATGAGCTGCCATCTTGTTCAAGCATAGTTTCTACAAAACTATAGCTTCATATGCGTCAATTAAACTTCGTTGCCTGGAGCTGTGTCACCTAAAGGATAGCCGCCTGTGCGGTTTCCTCCGGTACGGTTTCCACCAGTACGGTTTCCTCCCGTGCGATTACCGCCTGTACGGTTGCCACCTGTGCGATTGCCTCCTGTTCGGTTACCTCCAGTACGATTTCCGCCTGTGCGATTACCACCTGTACGATCGCCGATGGTATTGTTGCCACCTGTTTGGTTACCCCCAGTACGATTGCCTCCTGTTCGGTTGCCTAGTGAACTGTTTTTTGCATTTTTCTTTTCTTTTGGCATATGCGTAATTCCTCCTCTTAGAAGATACTTACAACATATGAATCATCTCTATCATTTGCAACCTGACATTTGATTGATTTATAGATTTGGTTTAGTACCTATATGCTAGAACCCTACATTCATGATAATGTTTCGAATATTACTCCGAGAAAACAGGGTACGTATATTAGACGTGCTGTTTTCCTTGAATCATTCACATTGTGCTTGGATTAATGCTGCTATGAAATGAGAAGCTTGTTCCGGATATTAAAACCCTAAATCCCATCCCGCAAAACAAAGCTGTTTTCCCCATTTCTTCACTTTTTCCAAGATGCTCGTTAATTATCAGGAAGATTGAATCGTTTCGTCGTTGTCCACAAATCCCTTGCCCCACCGCTTGAATTTGAAGCTCTATTATTCATTTGACCATGTTACACAGCCTTTTTAATTTCTATTCGGTTTCCTTCAGGGTCAATCACAACTCCGATGGTTCCCCAGCTATGTCTATGAATCTTAACTTCAACTTTACGATCCATTAATTCTTTCATAGTATTATCAAAATCAATTACATCGAACCTTAATACTGTTGGGTTTTGAGCTCTTGTTTTTTCAGTGGTCGAGGACACACCATTATCCTCAATCATGAGATAGCTTCTTCCAAAATCAAATATAGTCAAATCCTCCTTCTGTTCTCTAACGGGAAGTCCTAATTTAACCTTATAGAAGTCTAAAGTTTCCTTATAATTTTCCATAAAAATAATGATCCCAGCTTCGTGTAAGTTCATGTGTACCTCCTACAACGATAATTTTAAACTTATTATATTCTTATGTATAAAAATAGACAATAGAAGTCTTACTATGATTATTGTAAAACCAGATTACACACCAAACTTTGAAAAATCTTGCAGGAAAACATTGGTAGATAATCGAATATAGTCAAAAATACTTAATAAAATTTCTGGTGACGAAGGAGAAATAAAATGAGCGAGCAAGCTGCAAAGACACTTACAGGTCAAAAAGCAATATTCGGTCACACCATTCAAGTTCGGCTGGTCTCGGACTTAAAGAAGTCCCAGGAATACTACCGTGATGTGCTCGGCTGTCATATCGATAACTGGGGACATGCGGAAAGAGACGGAATGACCGTCATTCTCCAGCAGGCGGCTTCCGCTGAAGATGTGCGGCCTAACGCACGCGCACAAAAACGTCCAGATTATCCTACAGAATGGGAAGGCCCCGACTATGGATGGGACACATTTATTCACGTGAGCTGGGATGACTTGGACTCACTTATTGAGGAAGTGCGTAGACTTGGCGGACATATTGCGGTCGAACCGTTTACTGATGCTCACGGCAATCACGAATTTAAAAACGCTTATATCAAAGACCCAGATGGATATCACATCGTATTGGGCGCTATGCGTGAAAATTCCCGTTCATAGTATAAATACAACTCCTGATGAAGGCTCGTTTGGTGGGATGAAAATTAAAGAGATTGTCTAAAAAGGCATCACCTTAAGAGACAATCTCTTTTTCATTTTAGACACCTTTGTCATATCCTTTTTTCCACGACTTCCCTATTTCAACTCTGTGCTTATAAACAAGAATTGCAAAATTTCCAAGCCATATGAGGAGTATGGCAGCTGAGAACATCCTTATATACAAATAAACGGAAAGAAGCAGCATACCAACCACAACCTGCAAGCCATCCGCCTCGGTGGATTTAGGTTTGTTTTTGTATATCAAGCGGCTCACACCGGCCATCAGCGCTAGAATTACGGCATAAGCCAAAGAAACCTCAAACCCCGTGAGCGCACTCCATATACCGAATGTGACAGCAATTGCTTTGCCGCCCTTACCTTTCAGGAAAGGAGAAAAGGCATGCCCTGCTACAGGCGCGATGGCAAGCGGAACGATTAGATAACCATGATTATAGCTGCTTCCCATTATAAAAAGCACGGGCAAGTATCCTTTCAAAAAATCCAATAAAATACCGGCCACACCGAATTTATATCCAGATGACTTCCAAAGATTCAAAGCACCAGGGTTGCCGTCGCCAACCGTTTTTATGTTTTTTTTGCGAAGTAGACCAAGCCAATACGAAAACATAAGAGAACCCGATAGAAATGAACCCGCAATCCATAATATGATCATAGGTCCCTCTTGCCCCCTACCCGGATGTGCCTGCCTTTCCAGCTTACATGACCTAGAATAAGCACCTGATACATGGAATAAAGCATAACAATGATAAAAAATAACGAAGCAAAAACATGGAGCATCGGAATAACGATCCCAAAAGCGCCTACATACTTCGTGAAGTAAAATAATTGAAACATATAGACAAAATAACCGATTAAGAGAGGCAAAGCCCATGAAGTATTCGCAAAAATAAACACCGTTTCCGATAGAAGCAGTCCTACCACCCAAATAGCTATCGGGATAATCGTCCACGGACTAAGCGTCGAAGTGCTTAATACCGCCCCTTTGCTAAATCCTTCAATTTCGCTTTGAATGCCTTGCGGATACATGCGGAAAGAAACCAAGCCATATCCGATAAAATTAGTGACTGGTACCCCCGCTGCCATAAATTTGGAGCCTAGAAACAAATCGTCCAGCACTTCAGCTTTTACGCTTTCGTGGCCATTGATTTTTTCGTAATCCTCCCTTAAAGCAACAATGCAGGAGCCATAGAGCCCTTTCATCCGGTTTTTCTTTTCAAAGACCGATGTAAACGCAAATATCCCAAGCACATTCATAATCAAAGCAAGTTTCTCATATAGCTTCTCGGTGTGATGAAAAGGAACAACTGAAATAACACCCTTCGATCGCTCCCTAGCCTTTATTAATGAAGCCAAGGCGTTAGGCGCCAGTCTTATATCCGCATCTAAAAATACAAACATATCACCAGAGGCATGCAAATATCCATTCCATACCGCCCAGTTCTTACCTGTCCAGCCTTTAGGGAGGCTGCTATTTGAAATAACATTCACCCCATAGCCTTCAGCAATTTCTTTCGTTCGATCATCGGAATAATCATCTACCACAATAATTTCAAAGGGTTGAAGCGTTTGCGACTTAAGGGATTCAAGCAAATGTGGTAAATTACATTCTTCATTTCTAGCTGGAATAATAATGGACAGTTTCCGCACGCTCTGATCTGTCTGATTAGTGACGGTCAGATTATTTTTTCTGAACAGAAAAAAACCAGAGAGACATCCGACTAGCATTAGAATGAGCATCCACATTTTCTAATCCCCCCTCATGTATTTATGTATATGAAGGGGCCGTCTGTATTATTTTAGTTTCATTGATTCCTCCATCCATATGGGATCGGTACATTTTGCACGATGGCTTGATTGATAAGCTCACTTAGCCATATAATGAGAACAATCTTTCAATCGAGGTGAATGGAATGTCTTTCCGAATGGTTCGAAGTAATTAGTTTCCGGGCTGGGTAAAACGCGTACCAGCTGCAGAGGGGATCGTCTGTCCTTCTGACCACATGAAACTAAATTTTGAACGGATATCGGCAGCAATCCATTTGTTTTTTATTATCCTCTTTGGAAGGTGGAAGAAATATGAATGCAGTAGAATACAAACAATTTTATGATCAAGTCGGGAAAATCAACGGTTGGGATTTCAGCAAAGTGAAATCTGTCTCAGAAGGAATCGCATGGGATTTTTATGATGAAGTCATCCAGTCGTGCAAGAAGTCTGATCTTTTGCTTGATATCGGCACTGGCGGCGGAGAAGCATTATTATCAATAGCAGATTCAGCATTGCTTCTAATTGGCATTGATCTTTCCACAGGCATGATTGAGACCGCATTAAATAACGTAAAACAATCAAATAAATCAAATATACGCTTTTTACAAATGGATGCGGAGAAGCTCGATTTTCCTGACCACTTTTTCAATGTAGTCTCTTGCAGACATTCCGCTTTTTCTGCCAAAGAAATCGCAAAAGTATTGGTGAACGATGGTGTATTTTTTACCCAACAGGTTAGTGAGCACGATAAGCTCAACCTTAAAGAGGCATTCGGAAGAGGACAGTCGTTTGGTATGAAAAAAGATGTGTTGAAAAATCAATATATTGCGGAGTTAGCTGATGCAGGCTTCACAGACATTCAGTCATTTGAATACAACGCAACCGATTATTTTGAGACGGCTGAAGACTTTATTTTTCTATTGAAACACACGCCAATTATTCCGAACTTCGGACAATCCGAGACAGATTTTCAAATCCTTCAACAATTTATTAAAAACAACCAAACCGAACAAGGAATCAGAACAAATTCAGAACGATTTATGATTACTGCAAGGAAATAAAATAAAAAGGGATACCCGGTTATGGGTATCCCTTTCTTTTGCTTATAATGTGGATACTACAATAATGAAGTTATTTTATCAAGCACCCCAGTAATATCAAGAAATACGATGATAATGACTAGAGGAATAATAAACCTGATAATAAAAAACCAAATAGTAAAGGCAGTAGCGCCAAAACGAGAATGCTGCAATAACTCCTCTCGAAGCGTGCCTTTCTTCATTTTAAGCGGTACAAAAATCGAAATCAAAAACACGCCAAGCGGCATCAAAATATTACTAACTAAATAATCTGCTGAATCAAATAGATTTTTCGAAAAGATTAAAATGTCGGCAAAAGCACTATAGGATAACGCAGACGGAATGCCTACCGCAAATATGAATGCACCAAGCATATAGGCATATTTTGTTCTCTTCTCCTCTTTGCCTTTAACCATAGAAGCTACAATGATTTCTAGCATCGAGAAGGCCGACGTTAATGTTGCAAATAAAAATAATGCTAAAAAGCCTAATAAAAAAACTTCCCCAAAAATAATTTGATCAAATACCGCGGGCAATACAACAAACAACAAGCCRGGTCCTTCCGCTGGTTCTAAACCTAGTGAAAATACAGCCGGAAAGATGGCCAATCCCGCTAATAATGCAATCAGCAAATTCATGGTAACGATAGAAATAGCCGGTTGAATCAAGCTTTCCTTTTTTGACAAATAAGAGCTGTATGTAACCATTACGGAAACTCCGACACTTAAGGAGAAAAACGCTTGACCCATCGCAAACAATACACTTTGGGATGTGATCCTTGAGAAATCAGGTGCTAGAAAAAACTTCACACCTTCCATCGCGTTATCCAGTGTAAGTGAGCGAATGATGAGTACGATAAAGAGTACAAATAAAGCTGGCATCAAAATTTTGCTCACCTTTTCAATCCCATTTTGAATCCCTTTTGCCACTACAACAACTGTCAAAGCCAAAAATACAAATTGTGCCGCAATAACTAAAATAGGATTAGCAATAGTATCGTTAAAGACCGCTCCATAATTTGCGCCTTCACTAATAATTCCTCCAAACAAACCTTTTGCAAAATAAATAACAATCCAACCGCCAATGACGCTATAAAAAGACAATAAAAGAAAGCAGGTGCGCTGATGTTTGCATACAAATCAATCCAGTCTATTTTTATTATGTCTTTTTTTAAAAATGTAAAAGACAAAAAAAGCCACATCTCTATCTTTAACGATAGGGACGAGGCTATTCACACGGTATCACCCTAATTGAAAACAAATTTTTGTTTCCTGCTTATCGCTCTTACGCTATTAATAGTATACGGAATTATAGTACGCCAACAACGAAAGGTCAACCTTTATTGTCGATATTTTATTACCAAAAAACTTGCTGCCTTATTGCAAACGATCCCACAGCGCTGAGAAAGCTGCCGGCTCTAACTGAAAAAAGACAGGTGCATTTGAATATTTCACATAGTTTCCTTTAAACAACCACATCTGCACTTCCGTCTGATCCTTCAGCTTAAAGAACAAAACCTTCTGATTTTGTGCACCTTCGTTGTATATGCCTTCCTTGTACAGCTTATCCCCATCAATAGGTTTAGCATCATATAATGCTGTCATGAACACATGAAGCGTTTGATCAATTGGGAACTTATTAAATTGCGGCTTGCTATAATTCCAGCTATTATAATCCTGCCATCTTACTGATTCCATATGATCCTTTACTTTCGTTTTTCCTATTAAATCTTCGCCATTCGCAATCGTAATGCCATTTAGATGCTCATACAATTCAGCATAGATCTGTCCCTCATGCTCTTGGTAGGACATAATTCTAAAATCACTATCATATCCGTTCACGGAATAAATATCAGCAACGCCAATCGTTGAAGCTAGTTCAACATAATCTGTTTTCTTGCTCCACTCGTCAATACCAGCTTTTGTACGTCCAAGCTTTTCGCCGCGCAGCTCCTTCGCATTTTCCGCAGAGATGCGAGTGTGCGTTTGTGTATAAATATTGCCTTTATAAACGATTAGACCGATCATATCAGCCATGGCATCTGATTGTTCTGGAAGCTTTATTTTCGGAATCGTAATCGCATTCGGGTCGTTTATAGGTTCAACCGGGTCTCTTTGTTCAATGGGCTCCGTTATATCAATAAGAAGTTTATTATCACTCATCCACCTATCTGCACTTATCCATCCAAGGATAACGACCAACAGTAAACTACCCACAATATATTGAAATCGTTTGATTCGAAATGGACTAGCTGGTTTCTGACGAAGCAGCTGTTGAGCAATTCTATTCTGTAAATCTGCCTCCGGCTCTATTTGATCCATAACATACTTGTACGCCTTGTGATTCATATTATCGTTCTCCTTCCAATTCCAGCTTTAACCGCTGCCTTCCCCGTTGCAAACGCATCTTTACTGCAGACTCACTAATTTGCAAAATGTCTGAAATTTGGTTGACCGAGTAATCCTCATAATAATAAAGGTGAATAACCGCTTTGAATTTAAACGGCAATGCCATGACATGATCCATAACGGTACGATCCGTTTCCGATTCAAAAAAATCATTCATTTCTTCCATCTTCACTACACGTCTTCGCCATAAGCTGCCTAACATATTTTTGCACTGATTCGTGATGACTCTTATGAGCCATGCCTTTTTATGATTCTGATCATTGAATTCAGGTGATTTATACAACAATTTCGCAAATGTTTCCTGCATGGCTTCTTCTGCGTCCTCTTTGTTTCCGAGGTGAATCATTGCGATTCGGTAAAGCATTTTGCCGTATAAAAGATAGGTTTCCCCAAAATCCACGCCCGGCCGGAGCGAACTGCTTGGCATTGTAATATGACCTCCTTTACCCATTAACACAATTAAGAACGTAGATTGGTCACATATTGTTTTTACTTTTTTTTGAAAAATCGTTTTTTCGTTTCAAATTGGGTTCTACAGTATGCTAAAAAAAAAAATGATCGGTCATTTGACCGATCACTCCAATTATTATTATTGAATGGGTAAACATACCATTACTGTCGTACCTTCGCCTAGCCTACTTTTCATTTTGATCGTTCCATGATGAAGAGTAACAATTTTTTTGGCGATCGCAAGCCCCAAACCATTGCCGCTAATATTGCGGTTGCGTGATTGGTCCGACTTGTAAAACCGCTCAAACACATGTTCAAGCTTATCCGCCGCAATGCCAATACCTGAATCGGTTATTGTGAATAGCACTTCGGTACCGGATTGAGTTATAGAAATTTCGATAAGTCCACCTTCAGGTGTGAATTTGATGCTGTTGCCGAGTAAATTCATCCATACTTGGTTCAACTGATCCTGATCTGCTGTAATCTTGATCGTGTTCGCCCATTCTAATTCGATACGAATGTCTTTGGCCGACCATTGAGGCTCGCAAGTAACGACGATTTGCCTAATTTGCTCGTCGAGATTATACGTCATCGGCTCGAATGGATGCTGATCGGAATCAAGCGAGGCAAGCCTCAGCAAATTATCGCTAAGCCTCGATAGCCGCCCGCTCTCCATAATAATAATATCCAAATAATAATTACGATTATTTTCTGCTACCAAGCTGTTGTTCTTCATCGCCATAGCAAAACCCGATATAGACGTTAGCGGAGTTTGAATTTCGTGCGATACATTCGATACAAAATCCTGCCGCATCTGCTCCAGCTGTTTCAGCTCACTAGCCATTTCATTAAAGCTATGGCTTAAGACTCCTATTTCATCCGCGCTTTTCAGTTTGATTTCCACATCGAAATCTCCCTTGGCAAGCCTCTTGGTCGCTTGTGTCATCGCTTGAATCGGTTTCACCAAATAACGAGCCGCAATGAGAATGCATAGGCTCCCAATAAATAAGCCAAGAAGCAGTATGAGCAGCATCATTCGATTTATAATATTTTCATTTTGCGCTGAAAACTGCATAAACATGGCCTGTATCTTCCCATCGATGGGAAAAGGAATACCAACAAATGTTTGACCTTCCTTACCAGGTGAGCGATAATATTGCCCTCGAAGCACCTGCTGAACAACTTCCGGCGCAATTTTCACATTACTCGTATTGTTTAAAGCATAGATCGTAACATTTCCGGATGCATCATACATGTGGATTGGATAAGCGGACACCTTTACCATTCTTGTTAGGAAAACACTCAGATCATCCGGCTTTGTTTGTTCATAGAGAGTAATCATTTCCTCTCCTGCTGCAAGCATGTCGTTCTGACCGACATGGTTTATTTCTTTCTTGAATATAAAAAAGCCTATAAAAAATGAAGACAACAAGCTGAATATGATGACGGCCAGAAACGTGCAAATGATGCGGACATATAACGTATTAATCATGTAATGACAAGCCGATACCCCAGACTACGGGCTGTTTCAATCTGAAAATGTTGTGCATCGCCAGCAAATCTTTCCCTTAGCCGTTTAATGTGAACATCGACGGTTCGGTCGTCACCTTCATAATTTTTGCCCCAGATCTGAGTGATCAGCTGTTCCCTCGTAAAAATCTGTCCGGGATGGTTCGCCATTTTAAACAGCAGCTCAAACTCCTTCAATGGAAGTGTTAGCGTTTCATCTCCTCGAATCACTTGATAGTTGCGGCGATTGAGGGTAACACCGCCAAGCTGTATCGTTTGTGAAGACACGATCATATAACGCTTCAGCAGCGCTTTTACTCTCATCACAAGCTCCATTGGGTCAAACGGCTTCGTTAAATAATCGTCAGTTCCAAGCTGAAATCCCTTCACTTTTTGCACTGACTCTCCCTTGGCTGTGACCATCAGGAGAGGAATATTGGAATCAATACGTCTAATCTCCCTGCATAATTCCCATCCGTCTACGTGAGGCATCATAATATCGAGGATAACCATATCAATTTGATTGTTTTCCCAAATTTCTTGCGCCTCCGCACCGTCTTTTGCCTCTAAAATTTCGAAACCTTCGTTTTTCAAAAATAAAGACATCAATTCGCGAATATGTGCATCGTCATCCGCGATCAGAATTTTGGCCATTAAGATGTACGTCTCCCCTCTTTAACATGCACTTCCCATATGGGTGGATTGCTGTTTCAACCAAAATGCCATCCAAGCAAGTTCCAATGATAGAAAAACAAACTGAGTGCTACTGCCGATAGCATAATAAGAGAGTAATGCACGCGTTTTAGTACCGTCCAATATTTGTTTTTCCAAGCAAGCACACTCAAAACGATCATTGCCAATGTAAATCCAACGAGTAGAATAGGCATAAACAAATAAAGATTCAACGACTGTGTAATGCGGCTAAGTCGAGTGAGCAAATCCATATTCATCACGATAACAAGCGTCGCAACAACGGTTGATAGTGCCCAGACGGCGGTGGCTGCAGACAGCCGATGTGCCCACTTCTGCTCTTTCGGCATCGCGCTGATTTCACGTCTGCGATTTAGGAAGCCCAGTATCACCGTAATAAATAGAAAGACTGAGATGCCAAGCAATGGAAACCAGAACGATGTTTGATCCAGCAGCGACGCGCGTTCAAGCGGCATCGCAGGTAAGAAATCAAGAAGCAAATGCGTGACTTTTCCTGATTCGTCGGTGCGGAATCCAATCCGTCCCTCTCCGCCTACTTGTTGAAATACATCAGGTCCAATAGGTTCAAATACTTGCTGTTCGGCACCACTCCCAATGAATAAACGATTACCGGAAGCTGCTACACTGATCTTGGACATAAGACTGTAAAACTTATCAATATCGGTATGATTGCGACGAGTAAATTGATAGGAACCCGCATATTTTTGTACAGCATCATTAAGTTCAGCGGATACTGGAGGCAGGCTGGCTTCCTCGACTGGGAAATAGCGGTCTAAAAAGGCTTTTGCGAGCCCATCCGCAGCTAATGCGCCGTCACCGCCATTGTAGGAAACAAAAATGCCAATCTGCTTATCTGGAACAAGATATAGCTCCGTATTAAACTGCATATCTGCTCCGCCGTGGGAAATAACCTTCCGCCCGTTCATGTACAGCTCATAGAAACCAAGATCCATTGCTGGTAAATCCTTATGAAACTGGAAAGCTGGTGCATGCATCAATAGGGCAGTTTCTGGCTTCAAAAGTTGCTTTTCTCCATAACGTCCATTTTGAAGATGAGCAATCATGAAATGAGCCATGTCAATTGCAGATACTGCAGCTGATCCCGCGGGCCGAAATCCCCCCTCAAACGTTGGCGGCTGAGCTGCGAATACGCCGTTTTCCTTAGCATAACCCGGTACAGAAAAAGCTTCTAATGCAGCAGGAATAGGCTCTTGAACAGTAGCGTATTTCATATCGAGCGGATCAAAAATATATTTCTGTATATAATCATTGTACGCTGTCCCGCTAACTTCCTCGACGATTAATCCTGCTAGCGCGGCGCCATAGTTGGAATAAGACGACATCTCGCCCGGAGGTCTTACTCGTGCTGGCATATGCTTGGCAAGCGTTTCCGAAATCGATACCGGCAGCTTTTTAGGATCTGTAGTAATTTGATAGCCGACTCCGCCTTCTTCAAAGCCAGCGGTATGGGTCATTAGATGACGCATCGTAATCGGCTCTGAATAGGTTTTCGGTATTTTCACCGTTTTCAAATAGTTATTGACGTCTGTGTCCAGATCGATCTTGCCTTGCTCAACAAGCTGCATCACAGCGGTCCAAGTAAACAGCTTCGTTGTTGAAGCGATTCGAAATAGATCTGTCTCTGGGTTCGCCAGCTGGTTCTTCTCGAGGTTAGAGTAACCATACCCCTTAGCGAGCAGGATTTCCCCATCCTTGACGATTGAAATAACCGCACCTGGAAACTTGAAATTGTCCATATGCACTTTCATAATACCATCAATGAACGCCGTTAGCCCAGCGACATCGTTTAGAGAGTTGGCTTCTCCCTCAGACTTTACGGGTGTGGACTGCGCTGCCGATACCGGCGCTTGTGCTCCGAATAAGCTCACTCCCGCAACAGCAACCAGTAAAGTGACTAACATTATTTTGTAACCTATTTTCTTCATAATCGATAACATGATAAGCCTCCAACATTCTGCGTATTTTTTTTGACAACCTACTCTCGACTTGCTTGTGAGAGCATATCATAAGCTTGTGAACGCAGAGTGAACCTCGCTAGTTTTCACAAAAAAAAGAGCCGCCCGCATGCTGCTTGGGCGACTCTTAATCGTAATAAACCATCTATTTATTCGGGAAACTGCTCGTAATCAAACTTTCCATCCGAAGCAAAAACATATTCGCAGCTATTTTGCCCCCAAGTGGCTGTGATGCTATAAACTCGGCCAGTTGTCGGAATGTCGCTCACAGCTGTTGGTGGATTAATGAATGCATACTTTCCATTAACATGGTTTACGGCAACTTCTTCAATCGGCAATAACGATTGCTCAAAGCTTTCAGTCAAAAAAGCCATTTTCACTGTAACTTTATCTGGTGTATTTTCTCCAAAATCGACTTTCAATTTCTCACCTGGCTTTAAACGACGCAGACCTGTTAGAAGAGTAGGCTCACTATGCCAAGCTGCTTGGTAAAAGGACATTCGATCATACTTAACCCCATTCCAACTTGATTTTAGAATTGTATAATTTTCGATGGGATCAGTATTTCTCTCATGTGAGATGACAATTGCGGGTGGTTCAACTGGACTGATGCTGCTTCTTACATTGGAATTGCTTGCTCCCACACTAGCCCCAAGTGCAATTGCACTAAAAATGACGACTGCAGCTAATACGAATGAGGATAATATTATGAATGTCGATCTTTTGCTAGGTCGCATAATAGCCACCAGCCTTTCTCTTAAAATCGTCTTCTCATCGCTAAAAGTAGCCTGTAATCCTCTAACGGGGTATTGTTCATTTGAGGCTACCGCAATTAAGGTTTCACCGTATTCCTGCTTCTCTGATGAGGTGAATTTACGAATAACCACTTCATCGCAAGACAGCTCACAAAGACGGTTAATCTCTTTTTCTACAAAATAAACTACGGGGTTAAACCAATGCAGAGAAGTAACGAGCATGGAAAACCATTTTACAACAATATCAAACCGTTTCAGATGTGTGATTTCGTGAATCAAAATATTTTTGAGCTGAACCTCAGTGAAGTGGGTATCCGGTAAGATGATTATTGGCCTAATCATTCCTATAAGCATAGGAGTGGTGATGTAGGAGTTGCGTACAAGCTTCGCTTTATACCGTCCATTCAACATCATGCCAAGCATCCTATTTTCCCAATCATATGCAGGTTTGCTTGCTGTTTTCATATACTTTAGAAATCGAGTATAGCCTCTTAATTTTATAAAGAGTGATAGTATTGTCCCAATTAACCAAACGTAAATGGCATATTGCTTAATTATTGTAATCACAAAAATTTCTGAATTATCAGCTCTGATACTTTCTACTGCTTGAGCATCATTAGCTTGAGGTAGGGTGATCGCATGAGTTGGGTCGATCTCTATATCAAAGTTTGCAGCTTCCCCACCTTGTAAAATGGGACCTGTTAGAAATGGATTTTTGTTAAAAACATCATTCATGATACTCCCATCAAACGAAAACGGAATCGTCAATCTTAGGAGAACCACGATCCAGATGTAATACTGAAGCGTCTTCGAAAATTTATACTTGATTATTGGCTTCATTAAAAACAATAAAAAGAAGAGGATGCTTCCTGATATCGAAAGCGACAATATAAGTTTCATGATGTCATTCAATTCAGTCACCTACCTTAAATAAGGTACGCAGCTCCTTAATGTCTGCTTCATTTAGCTTATTGCCTCCTAATAGCGTTGCAACTAGACTTTTTGCACTTCCAGAATATAAACGATCAATTAACGTTTGTGTCGCATGCTCGTTATATTCTTGCTCGCTCACTTGTGGCTTGTAATAGAACACTTCCTTCTTGGTTGCAATGACTACACCCTTCTCGCACAATCTCCGAAGCAATGTTTTTATTGTAGAGCTTTCCCAGCTGCTTGATTTTTCAAGACATTTTCTAATTTCAGATATAGGCAGCTCGGTCCCGGCTTCCCATAATACACGCATAACCTCAAGCTCTGAATCCGTTATCTTTGAAACTAAGCTGCTCATCATCCCACTCCTAAAGGTTACATATGTAGACTCTGATTAGAGTTTACAACAGTAACCTCTGACTGTCAAATCATTCCTGTAGCTAACTGACAGCTGTTGGTGGAGGTTAATTATTGAAGGATTCAAACCATTAAGTTTACATCGTTTTCTCCTAGTCTTTCAGATTAACGACGAACCTTGAGGGGTAATAGTAAGTGTTAAGGAACGAACTCAATAGAAATGTCCATAGAGAGGATACTATTTATGAAAAAAGCGATGATCATTATTAATCCCACTTCTGGTAAAGAAGAGGCACTCAACTATGTCAGAAACGTGGAAGACCTTTTGACTGATCAAAGGTACGAGGTTACGGTCAAGGAGACGGCAAAAGAACAGGACGCAACCCTGTTTTGTATTTCTGCGTGTGAGGACAGTTATGATTTGGTCGTTTCAATCGGAGGGGATGGCACGCTTCACGAAACGATTAATGGTCTTATCAATCAAGAACATCTTCCGAGGCTTGGAGTAGTCCCTCTTGGAACAGTTAATGATTTTGCTCGCGCATTACAAATACCGCTTCTTCCCGACAAAGCGATTCAGACCCTCTCTTCTTCCCGTGTAAAAATAGCAGATTTGGGCCAATTAAATGACCAATTGTTCGTCAACACCGTTGCTGTAGGCTCATTTGCTGAATCACTCTCTTCCGTTACGTCAGACGATAAATCCCGGCTCGGCGCTTTAGCCTACGTAAAAGAAGGGATCAAAGAGCTTATGAACCAGCCGACTCATCCTCTTTGCATTCAATATGATGGAGAAACATGGGAAGGAGAATCTCCACTCTTTCTCGCTGCGTTAACCAATTCAGTAGGCGGATTTGAGAGGTTGGCACCCGACGCGGCTGTTGACGATGGTCTGCTTCACTGTTTTATTATCAAGGATTTGACTATATTCAATACAATTACAGCCAGCCTGTCATTGCTGTTCGGCAATTTCAAAAATCATAAAGACGTGGTTTATTTTACAGCCAAAAATGTAAGTATAAGCTCGCCTGAATCAGTAAGGACTAACGTTGATGGTGAAGAAGGGCCCTCCTTACCCATCCAAATAAGCAGTATGCCTCGTCATATTCAGGTGATTGTACCGGAAGAGGCTACAGTGTAGTCCTAGTCAGTAGCTATTCGTAGATCAAGATCAATATAATCGGCTGGTGGAATCAATGAAATCGATGGAGTCCGTGCGATCGGCGAGATAGGTGGATTCGGTGAGATCGGTGGGGTCAGTGGATCGCTGCAGAATCAATAGGAATGCTAAGATTGGTGGGGGCATTGGATCGATGAGGTCGGAGGGGTCGGTGAGATAAGAAGGATCACTCAGGTCGGCGGGATCAATAGGAACTCTGAGATTGGTGGGTCAGTGGGATCGGCGTGATAGGTGTCTTTGTCAATGGGGCATTACAAGCCTTCTCGGATTCTACAACGGTAGGTCCATTCATCGTTGTTTACGAGGGCTAATACTAGCCTTGGAGCAAGGTTGCCTATCAAGATTGGACAGATGAATGTAAGACATAATGGCTAGCATCTGCTCATTTTGCTTATTTTACGGACATAGGTTCCACTATTTGTGAATATTAGCTCATTATGCTCGTCGTATGGACATTGATCCCAATCTTCGAACATTTAACCTATTTTCGCTTATCATACGGACATTGGTTCCGCTAAATGTGAATATTAGCCCATTTTGCGGGTTTTACGGACATAGGTTCCGCTATTTGCTATAAATCTGCGTAATTTCGGGGGTTTTATCACAAATAACGGATCTCATGTCCGTTAAAATCTCAAAACCCCCTTTAATTGTTATTTAGCGGAACTAATGTCCGTTAGCACTGCTCAAAACCTTTAATCCTCGAAATTGCCGCTTCTATTCAAGTTCTTTCGATGCAAAATCCCTCTCTATCAACACTTCGCTGTATGTTATTTGTCTTACAGACACATTTCCACTCTTCGAACTCTTCATCTCACATTGCTCGTCTTACAGAGATTGGTGCCGATATTCGACAATATTCCGTTCCATAAACAATTCGCGTATGTTACTTGGCTTACAGAGACAGGATCCGCACATTGAACACCTCTCCTACTTTTGTTCGGCATTCAGACATAGATTCCATACTCTGAACACTTCTTCTCATGTTGCTCGTCTTTAGGATAAAGATTCCGCTCTTTGTGTTAAAAGAAAATAAACCATTAGACTGAAAAATATAGTATTAGACTCGGAAAATATAGTTGTAGACTGGCGATAGTGTTAGACTAACTGGGAGATTTGCGCAACTTTCCAATATTGAACTGCGGATCGAGCGGATTATAAACGGCTTGGTGCCGGAGACGCATGTTCGGCCACGATGGGAACGTGTTATGCAGGATAAATGGATAGTGGCCGGGAATTTATGGTACTAGAAGGAAAAGAAAGGATAGTGATCTATCTATGAAAACTTCCCAAGAAGAACTCTATGTATCTCACGAAACTCGACTTACCCGTTATGCAGACGTGTCTACTGCCTTATCGTTGCTCAGCGATGAACAGCTTCGAGAACGAGTGGAAGATGCTAAGGTTCTTGGTACGGGGATAGGTGGTGCGACGGCGCTGTTGCAACTTGAAGACACGTCCATATTCGTGAAAATTATACCGATTACGGAACTAGAAAGACGCAAAGAGAATATCATGTCCACTAGAAACGTGTTCGAGCTTCCTTCGTTTTTCCACTATGGCTTAGGTTCATCAGGTAGTGGCGTGTGGCGTGAGGTAGCCGCCCATGCCATGTCCACCAATTGGGTGCTAGCGAAACAGTGTGAGAGCTTTCCATTAATGTATCACTGGCGGTTGTTACCTGGTTTAAAGCGATCTTCGCCAATTGATGTTTCCCGTATGGTTGAGTTTTGGGGCTCCGAGGCAGTCCGGTGTCGTCTCGAGGCCATTGAGCAATCCGTGGACAGTGTTGTACTGTTTTGTGAGTACGTCCCTTATAACCTTCATGACTGGCTTATCGAACAGGTCAATATTGGTGAGGATACAACCACATCAGCGTTTGACATGRTGGATTCCAACCTGCGATCTGCTGTCTCATTTATGAATGCGAATGGGTTATTACATTTCGATGTTCACTTTAGGAACATTTTAACCGACGGATACCGTATTTATATTGCGGATTTCGGTCTTGCAACATCTTTTCGGTTTGAACTGTCCGACAGCGAATCCGAGTTTCTCAAATTGAACAAGGCTCATGATGGGTATTTTGTGGTAACAGAGCTAGTAAACTGGATTGCAAGAATTTTAGGCGGTGCGGCGAATCATATAGAAATTATAGAATTCATACGCCGATATGCTGAGGGCGAGATGCCGAGAGAGGTAATGGATTCAGCAGCGGCGATTATCAGGAGGTATGCTCCAATAGCCATGGTGATGAATGATTTCTATATGAATCTCGTTTCAGAGAGCAGAACAACGCCATTTCCAATCGAGGAACTTCAACGAATCTGTGCAACAACGGGGTTCGAGCCGTAATATCAAAGGGCTTATGGGAATTACGCTAATGGGACACATTAGTTGAATGACTACAGCGGCAGTCGAAAACTTTGTTTCTCTAGTCTTGGTCCGCCGCTGTTTCTTTTATAGCATCAGTCTAAAATTATTTTTCAAAAGCTGATGATTCATCCATTCAAAAACCGTGTTAAATCCACGACTCCCTTCTAAAACTTTATTTTCATCGCACTATTTGAACACTTCAGCTCATATTGCTCAACTTTCGGATATAGTTCCCGCTTTTCGAACACTTCAACTCATTTAGCTCGTCATTCGGAAATGGATTCCGCTCTTTGAACACTTCGCCTCATTTTGCTCGTCTTACGGACATAGGTTTCGCTATTTGTGAATATTAGCCCATTCTGCGAGTTTTATGGACATAGGTTCCGCTATTCGCTATGAATCTGTGTAATTTCGGGGGTTTTATCGCAAATAACGGACCTCATGTCCGTTTCATACTTACAAACCCCATAAACCATAATTTAGCGGAACTGATGTCAATTTAGCACTGCTCAAAACCTCAAAAACTCGAAAACTCGAGACTGCTCCCCCTTGCTACGCTCTACTAATACAAAAAGACCACTTCCGAAGAAGTGGCCTTGAAGATGTTGGCATGATATTAGCATAATTTTCAAAGGATGTCCGAAAATCGTTAAAAAAGTGCTCGAGCACCAGGTCGAGAAAGTTCAATCCACTAAAGCAATCGTATCCTTCAATGGTTCTCAGCAGCCTTCGTTTCCTATCCCAATATCCGCAAGTTGCTCCAAATACGCTCGATAAGCTCCGCAAGGAACGAGGATTCTAAAGCTCCCAAGCTAGCAATCCGCCAAGCGTCCCCCGACAACCTGCACTTCAAAAAATAATACTGCTGCTCGCTATAGCAACTACGGTGAAATAGCAGCTATCATTCCCGATGAGTCACTATTTGCCCTAGTAAGCTTTTACTAGCTTCCACGCTCTCTCCATATCATCGATTAGCGTATACGGATCTTCCATTCCGATGTACAATCTGGCTACTGATGGGTTTGTTCCGTCCGGGTTTCTACGCTCAGGCGTTGTATTGACCGTAACGAGACTCTCATAACCGCCCCAGCTGACTGCAATTCGGAAATAATGCAGCGCATCAGCCCACTGCTTCATGACAGCAACGGGAAGCTTGCTTTCGAAAGAAAACAAGCTACTGTATCCGTCCAGTTGCTTCTGTGCCAATTCATGCTGAGGATGTGAACGAAGACCTGGATGGTTCACACGATTGACCATAGGGTGTTTCTCCAAATACTCCGCGATGATCATGCCGCTCTTCTGATGGCGCTCCATACGAAGCGGAAGCGTACGTAAACCACGAATCATTAACGACGCTGTATGAGCGGTCATGATTCCTCCTAGCAGCATATACCCTTTGTTCTCAATTTTACTAATTAGCGCAGCACTTCCAGTTACAACTCCGCCCAGACAATCACTATGTCCTGAAAAAAACTTAGTCATCGAATGCAGCACGAGATCGATGCCTATAGTCAACGGCCTTTGGAAGCAAGGTGTTGCCCAGCTGCCATCTATCATTGTAATGATCCCTGTTTTTTTCGCCAGCTCAGCTATTCCTTCAAGATCCTGCAGCTGAAAAAGGCCTGATGTAGGGCTCTCCACGTATATAATTTTTGTATTTGGCTGTACTGCATCCTCGAAATCGGAGAGCAAACTGCCATCTACATAAGTGACTTCAACCTGATATCTCTCTGTCATTTCGTTTAGAAACTCTCGTGTTGGCCCGTAAGCCTGATCAACACAGATGACATGATCGCCTGAACGAAGCAGCGCATGCAGCGTTCCTGCAATTGCAGCCATGCCCGATGCGAAGCAGCGCGACTGCTCACCGCCCTCCAATTCGGCGATTTTGCTTTCCAAATATTTTACCGTTGGATTGTTGCCGCGGGAATATACGTTGGCAGCTAATACATCCTGCATCGCATGATCGAAGGTTTCATGATTCTCGAAAGTAAATAAGCTATTTTGATAGATCGGTATGGTTACCGCACCGTAATGTTGTTTATCTACCTGATCGTGAGAGACTTTTGTATGCAGTTGATTATCCATTTCTTTTCTCTCCATCATGTCGTTTCCCTCTATCCATTCCATGAATTTATTATCCTTTTTCTGCTCCCTGTGTTAATCCCTCTACGATGAAACGCTGGGCAAAAGCGAACAATACGACGGTAGGAATGACCGAGAGTACCGTTCCAGCCGACATTGCACCCCAATCGACATCAAATTTCATAACGAAGGAGTTCATAGCTACCGGCAACGTCTTCAATGCCTCGTCATCGATAAACATGACAGCCATAAACAGCTCATTCCAGTTTTGTACAAATGCAAAGATGAAGGTTGAAGCAATGCCCGGCAACATAACCGGAATGATCACTCTTAACAACGCCGTCAGACGCGAACAACCATCAATCATGGCTGCCTCCTCTAAGCTGCTCGGAACGCGTTGGAAAAAGCCTCGAAGCATAATAGTTGAGAATGGAATAAGCATAACCGTGTAGCAGATAATTAATGACATCCTTGAATTAATCAAATCCAAGTCCGCCATCAATAAGTACAATGGAGCTAGTGCAATAAATCCCGGAAGCATTTGCGTAACGAAAAACGCCATCATAATCTGTTTATGCCCTCTAAACTGAAAGCGGGCCATGACATATGCGCTTAGAGTCGCAATAAAAATAACGATCGCGGCAGCAAGGACGGCTACCAATAAGCTGTTGAAGATGTAAATATGGAATTTCGATATTTTAAAAATCTGGATGTAGTTATCCAGCGTGAATTGCTTTGGCCAATATTGAAGCGGGAAAGAGAATATATCCTTTTGAGGCTTAAGTGAAGTAATGACGATCCAGTATAAAGGAAATACCATGATTACAAAATGCAACGCTAGATACAGCACCTTCAGACCTGTCAGTATGCGTGGCTTCATCTTAAAAATCACCCACCTTTTCTGACTTGGTCACAAACAAATAGAAAATCGTGTACAAGATTAGAATGCCGATCATCGTAACACCAATTGCCGATGCCATCCCGTAGTCCCCGCCGTAAATAATTTTATCCAGCATTAATGAGGATAAAATATGGGTTGTTCCCGCAGGACCGCCGTTAGTCAAACCGTAAATAATCGTTGGATCATTGAATATCCATATCGCTCTGAGCAAAGTCGTTGCGATAATCGTAGGAAGAATAAAAGGAAAGGTGACATTAACAAACTTGCGAATGCTCCCCGCTCCATCCATATCCGCTGCCTCATACAAATCAGCTGGCACCGATTGAAGAGCCGCAAGCAGCATGATTGCAAAAAACGCGATGCCGTACCATACATTGGCGATAATGACCGATGACATTGCCCAATCTGGATCAGAGAGAAAACCGATTCTAGTATCAATAAGGCCGATGCGCATTAAAAGATCATTAATAACGCCCATTTGGGAGTTGAACATCCATTTCCAAATCAAGCCGATTAAGAAACCAGACAAAGCCCAAGAGTAAAAGATAAACCCTTGATATACCCCTCTGCCTTTAAACGGTTTACGCAAAATCAGTGCAAGTGAGAGGCCAATCAAAAATTGAAACGTTAAGGAGAAAAACACCCAGTATGCGCTATTCGTCATTGCTTTCAGAAACTTAGCATCTTGGAATGCGGTTACAAAGTTCTGGAATCCGATGAATCGAACGTTTGTCAGATCGAACAGAACGTAGTTCTGAAACGCCATGACTACCCCTTGCAGGAATGGATAAAACGTAAATATGAGCAGCAACACCAAAGCTGGTAGCAAGCTGAGCAAAATATACGTTCGCTGCTTTCTCAATGCAATCACCGCCCTTGACTTAGAAAATGCGATGGGCGGCTGCTGAGCCACCCATCACTATTTTTCAGATTATTTTTTCATGTCCGCTTTCGCTTTCGCCCAATATTCATTCCACTTCGTTAACGTATCCTCAACTGAAGTTTGACCTAGCAGCATCGCCTGACCACTTTCCATAGCGACGGTACCCCATTGTCCATTAGCTGGATATTCGAATGGCGGTTTGAAATTGATGAACGTATCTGGTTTGTTCGTCATATCAAGCAAAGTTTTGTAAGGTCCTTTTTGGAAAAACTCATCCTCTGTAGCCGAAGAGTGGATCGGTACAGTACCATGACTTTTGGATAGCTGTGTATTCTCCTCAGGAGAGGATAGGAACGTAATTAATTTCCAAGCAGCTTCCTTGTTCTCTGAGTGGGAAGTGATACCCCAGCCTGCTCCACCTGCAGAAATCATCGCTTTGCCTGAAGGACCAGTAGGCATTGGAGCCGTTGCCCAAGTTCCTTCTTGCATGTTCTCGCTCAATACTTGAATAACGTCTGGATCTTGCAAAAGGAATGCAGTTACACCAGAAGTAAATGCCTGTACCTGCTCTTGGAAGCCCCAGTTAATGGAATCCGGAGGTGATCCTTCTTTGTACAGCTTCACATATAGATCCAATGCCGTTTTGGCTTCTGGAGAAGAGTAGATTGTTCCGCCATCTTTCAGGAACATCGCATCATCAACATTGATCTTGTCTGCGTCGTACGCTTGAATCAATGTATCCGGAACACCGTTGGCACCAGGACCGCCACGGAATGAGAAGCCGTAACGGTTTTTCGCAGCGTCCGTCAGCTTAACAGATGCATTAACTAACTCTTCGTAGGTAACCGGAGCATTGATTCCCGCTTCCTTCAACCAATCTGCACGATAAAACAATTGGCGCTGATACAATCCGTTTGGTATGAAGTAGAGCTTATCCTTGACGGAAGCAACGGATTTAGCAACAGCCGTTACAGTGCCAAAGTCGCTCCATGAGCCTGTGTAATCGTTCAATGGCTCTACGTAGTTGTTATTTACGAATTCCGCAACGTTAAGATCGCGTACTTCCAAAACGTCTAGCGGTTGTTTGGCGGCCAACATCGTTCTGATTTTGTTATCAGCCTGATCAAACGGTGGAGAAATCAATTCAACCTTGATGTTCGTGTTCTGGGCCATGAATTTGTCGATGCTTGCTTTAATCAATGCTGTACGACTCGGGCTGGTCAAGCTTTCAATCATGCGAAGCGTAATTACTTTCTCTTTACTTCCGCTGTCAGGCTTTTTCCCATCATTTGAAGAACTGCAAGCTGTAGTGAGAGTAAAAACCATTACAGCCGTCAAAGCGGATAACATCCATGTTTTCATTGGTTTACCAAACATATGAATCCCCCTAGAGACATAGTGTCATACTATCTACCTGTATGATAGGTTAAATATAATGTAAGCACTTTCATCTTGTCAATAACAAATTTTAATTAATAATGACGTATCGTTTCCTCGATAATATCCATCATTTTGTTAAATTCAGCTAATGCATGCTGTACATCATGTTTGGCAATACCGTCAAATAACGTACGATGGAACGGATAAGTATTATCAAATAATTCCTTAACGCCGAACGGGCCAGCAAAAAAACGTTTGATTAATTCAGAGATAGATTCATAGACGCTGTGAAGCAGCGGATTAGCGGCAGCATCATAAATATGCTGGTGAAACTTATAGTCAATTGCCGATGTATCCAGACCTCTGTTTTTGCACACATCATACTCTTCTAAACATTGTCTCATCTTCTCGATTTTTTCGTTGCTAATCCGTATAGCAGCAAGCTCTACAGCCTTTCCTTCCAAAGCTCTGCGCACGTCAAGAATATGAAGAAGAAACTTCTTCTCATTCTCAATTTTCACCTTTCCGCTATAGCGATAGGACTCAGAATCATTAACAAATATACCTTTTCCATTCACCACTTTAACAATATCGATAGCTTCAAGATACCTCAGTGCTTCGCGCAAAGAGGAACGTCCTACACCTAATAATTTTGTCAGTTCTTCAGCTGATGGAAGCTTGTCTCCCTCCTGCAAGCCTTTAACCTCGATGTATTTTTGAATCTCTTCTGAGACCAACTCATGGACATTTTGCTTCTTAACTTTCTGAATCATTTCTATCATCCTTTTTACCTTTCAGATAGGTGAATCTTATTCGATTATATGTATTTTGTCAATAAAGCGCTCTCTTTTTGCAAGCATTGCTTACAAGCCGATAGAGTCTGCGTTTACCATTTTCACAACTAATATTTTGCTAGATGAGAGATGAGAATGCTCCTTCGAACATAAAATAAGAAAAACTTGCTTATTTACTTTCTATTTTTTAATTTCGGTATTTCCTATTTAATGATAGTAGAATCTTACCTCCATAAGGGAAAGAGGTGCTGCCATGCTTGAGCAGATTATTCTAGTTAGCAGCTTTACGTTTATTATTCATTTTGCAGAAACGATTACATATTCTCTTCGATTAGCTGGCGTACGTATGGGAAAAATAGCAGTCGCTATATCACTAACTGGCATTATCCTGCTCGTATCGCGAACAGCCAACATGGTGCAAGCACCCCTTATGGGAAAGCTCATCGATTCTGCTAAAACTTCCATGGAGTATTCACTGATTGAGCAATTTCGAATCATAATCTTAAGCGCATCTCTAGGAACAATTGCAGCGATGCTAGCATTTCCAACCGCGGTCATGCTGGCTAGACGAGTCATTGCCCATTTGGAGGTAGCAGGCTCTATCCCAGGCTTGCTGAAAACGACAGTATCTATAGAGAAACTTAAAAACTCGCGTTCACACATCCGTCTGCCAAAGCTGGGAATGCTGGCGCGATTAAGAATTGGCGGTATACCGAAACGATTGTTTTTACTCAACATTATCGTAACCGCGGTCTATACCATTGGCGTGCTTGCTGCTTTACTCGCTTCTTCTATGACGACCGAGCATGCGATTTCCGCATCTCAATCATCAGGGCTAATTAATGGGGTAGCAACGATACTGCTGGCACTTCTTATTGATCCTGAAATCGGCTTATTGACGGATAAAGTGCTAAAGGGAGAGAAAAAAAGCGCTGCGTTAACTAAAGTATTCGGTCTGCTTATGTTGTCCCGTGTGATGGGCACCGTACTGGCACAATTATTGCTCGTACCGGCAGCAACCTTGATATTGTGGGTCGTATCTAGATAAAAATAGAATGTTAACTTGCTTGAGGAGGAAAGTCATGCTGTGGTCACATTTATTTTTCAAGCAGGATCGTTACAAATATTTTCCAAAACATATCGCGATCATTATGGACGGCAACGGGAGATGGGCAACTCGCAAAGGGCTGCCACGAAACGTTGGACACTTTTACGGGATGAAAACGATGCAGAAAATCATAAAAAGATCGATTTCGCTAAAGCTTAGCTGCTTGACCTTATATGCATTTTCAACGGAGAACTGGAGAAGGCCCAAAGCCGAGGTTGATTATTTATTGGAGCTGCCTATCAAATATTTTCAGAATCAAACGATCGAAGAACTAAACAAAAAAAATGTAAAAGTAACTTATATCGGCGACATTAGCTCGTTTCCCGCTCATACGGTGGATGTCATTCAACGAACCTGTGAAATAACGAAGAACAACACTGGCATGCTTCTAAATATGGCTCTTAATTACGGGGGGAGAACTGAAATCCTGCAAGCTGCAAAAAAGCTCATCGCAAGCGGAGCAGACCCGCTCACTTTCGATGAACAATTTGAGAAAACGATCGCTACCTCCGATTATCCGCCGGTTGATTTAATCATTCGGACAAGCGGTGAAAAGAGGCTGAGCAACTTCCTACTATGGCAGGCAGCGTATGCTGAATTATGGTTTACGGATAAAAGCTGGCCGGATTTCAACTATGCCCTATTGAACGATGCGATACAAAATTATTCGAAAAGAAAAGAACGGGAATAATGAACCTGCAAAGACCAAACCCTTCACATATATGAAGAGAATGGTCTTTTTTGTTTGAAAATCAAGCTAGTTTTGTTTCGCTATTTCTACAAACTTGGCATTGAATTGCTGAGCAATCTCATCCAACTGTGGAGTCAAAACATTAGATTTTTGTTTTAAAATGGTAAACTTATTCATTAACGCTGCGATTTCATAAGGGGACCCATCGATTAATCATTTGCATGAGCAGCTTTTTGTTCTTCGCCATTTTTTTGAATTGATTATCGCTTGTTATGCTAATTGCGTTCATCGCCAATACGGGGACGATATGACTTTTAAGCCATATCGTCGAACAATTGTGGACACTGCTGGAGCGTCATCATATCTTTCCAGAGCCAGCCTAACTCTTTTGCATTATTGGAAAGACTACACAAAATAAAAAAGAGAACCATGAGGTTCTCTTTTTTTGCTTGCCTAATTCATTTCTATACCCTATCAATTACACTTGCTAAAACCGCACTGCGTACACTGCTTGCAGCCTTCTATATTAATAAGCGCTGCCGAGCCGCAAGAGGGGCACAAATCTACGGAAGTAGTGTCTACAGCAGCTTTGGAGATCGCCGTATAATCCGCAGACGCTGCTGCTTCTTCTCTTTGCACTATTTTCGCTGCCGTCTCCTGCTCCGTCCCATTCTCCATATGAATCTCAAGCGATTTTGCAACGGCATCCGCAATGGACTCCACTCGGTTGACTCCGAATCCGATCGCCCCCGATCCGCCAATCCCTTTCAAATGCTTGACGAGCAGCTTCACCTTGTTTCCATGATCGCCATAACGCAGAAATAACGAACATACACGCCCTAATGCTTCAGCCATCGCAAACACATCCGAACCTGCCTTGCCTACGTTCAAGAAAATTTCTGCTGGTGTGCCATTCAGATCATTTATCGTAATATAAGCCATGCCAAATGGTGTGTTCACCTTATAGGTCGCACCCCGCAGCACCTGCGGTCTGCGTTTATACTGCTTATCCAGCTCCTGCTCAGGTTGCACGGCTGCAGGGACAACGGCTTCCACCAAATCCGCATCAAATGATGCTTCTGTTTTCTCTTCTTTTGAAGACGTTGAGAGAACTTGAACATCACGACTGCCATCTCGGTAAATCGTCACACCCTTGCAGCCGAGCTCAAAAGCAAGCTCATACAATCTTCCTGTTTCTTCCACTGTGAAATCTGCCGGGCAATTCGCTGTTTTGGAAATAGAGCTGTCTACCCAGCGCTGTATAGCCGCCTGTACCCGAATATGATCCTCTGCCGACAAACTCATCGAGGTTACAAAATAATCAGGAAGCTCCTCCCCCGGATGAGACGCCTTCCAAGACGCTGCAATCGGAACATCTTGTTTATCAAAACCAAGACGACTCTGACGATAGTATTCGAATGCAAAATAAGGCTCGATTCCCGTAGACGTTCCGACCATTGTTCCCGTGCTTCCTGTTGGTGCTTGTGTAATGACCGTCACATTACGCATGCCGTTCAGGGCCACATTGTCGCCAATCTCCGGAAATTCGGCTATCAATTGCTTCATAAATCCGCTCTGAACATATTTATCAGCTTCAAACGCTTGGAACGAACCTTTCTCGGCAGCGATTTCCGAAGACGCCAAATAAGACTCCCTAGCCATAAATCCATACAGCTTATCTAGGAAAACCAATGACTCTGCGCTGCCATATCGGATGCGCAGCTTAATCATAAGCTCAGCTAGTCCCATCGTTCCGAGCCCGATACGCCGCTCAAGCTTCTGATTGCGCTCATTTTCTTCAAAATGATAGGGTGTTTTGTCGATGACATTATCAAGGAATCTTACAGACCAGCGTGTAACTTTAGCAAGTTCATCCCAAGCAACGTCATGCTTCTCTTCATCATAAAACTTCGATAGGTTTATAGCTGACAAGTTACAGACGCCCCAGCCCGGCAAGCCTTGTTCACCGCAAGGGTTCGTACTTATAATGGGATTGAAATACCAGCTGTTCGACATTTGATTATAATACTCCATAAAGACAACGCCTGGCTCGGCTGACTTCCATGCGGATTCAATAATCGCTTGCCATATTTCACGAGCGCGCACCGTTTTGTAGGGGATAACCTTTTTGCCTAGCTTGCGCCATGCATCCAGATCGCCGGTCCATAGCTCGTTATACTCTATATCTTTGGTATCTGGAAATACGAGCTCCCATTCCAAATCTTCCTTTACAGCCCGCATAAACGCGTTGCTGATACATACCGACAGATTGGCATTGGTCACTTGACCCATCGTTTGTTTGACCGTTATAAACTCTAATACGTCCGGGTGCCAATCATTGATCATAAGCATCAAGGCGCCGCGGCGGCTGCCGCCCTGCTCAATGAGTCCCGTTGCATAGCTGAACAGCCCGCCCCATGATACAGCACCGCTCGATGAACCGTTCACGCCTGCAACTATCGCTCTTCGAGGTCGCAGCGAAGATAAATTCATCCCAACGCCGCCGCCGCGCGCCATAATTTCAGTCATCTCCGTGAGTGTTGTCATGATGCCTCCGCGGCTATCCTTTGGTGAGGGAATGACATAACAATTAAATAGCGTCAGCTCTTCACTAGCACCAGCCCCCGCTGCAATTCTCCCGCCCGGAACCAGCTTCCAATCATCTAATAAATATCTGAATTTGTCTCGCCATTCCTTTTGTTTCTCTGATCCATCTTCAACGGATGCCATCGCATCTGCAAGACGATCCCACATTTCCTCAGGCGTTTTCTCAATCGTAAGCGTAAGTTTCTCTGTTGTAGACTCCACATGCTCGCCGTTTCTAAGCTTTACGGTAACCTTGCTGCCATCACGGCCGATAACTTCTCCGACTTCCTTGACAGGGAATTTCGGATCATCCTTCGTTAGAACAAGCACGATATCGCCGATCGCCGTTTTACTCGTATCTGCATTTTTCCACGCATATCGATCCAAAAAGATTTTTTCACTAAGGCCCTCAAGCCGATTTCCACCAGACATCTCCATCGCAGCTGCTTCCTCCCTCATACTAACGTGCTGAAGGCATAGGTAAGATCAGATATGCTTTTAGCACAATATATTGTGTCATAAAACCATTATACTATACTACATATTGATTCACATGCTCGTTTGTGGCGAAATTTAGCAAACCTGTCCGCTTACATGCCCACTCTCGTTATATTGCTAGTCCATCCTCTTTTTTAAGCAGCATCTTATTAATATTAGATGAAAAGGCAATACTAATAACAACTTATCCCTTTTACTGCGGAAGGAGCTGTACTAGATGACATTTCAGACGACGCCGCAGGCTGCCTCAGGTGAAGCAGGCACTGCCGCCTTTACTTCTCGCAAGCTTCATCCTTTAGTTGAGCTGCAGCATGACCGCTCTTGGTTTGAAGAACTGCAAAACCGTTTAACAAAAGGCGGCCCATGGGATGATTGGACGTTATATCAGCTCGCTATGGAGGCCGAGCAAGCGAAACGAATTGAAAGCTTCGAAGAATTGTTATGCTTGCGATCTCTTCCAGCCTTCGAGCCTATGGCACATCAAATCAGCACAGCGCGCAAAGTGGTGCATGAGATGGGCGGCCGTGCGATTTTGGCCGATGAGGTTGGCCTTGGCAAAACGATTGAAGCAGGACTCGTGCTCAAAGAATATATTGTGCGCGGTTTAGCTAAGCGTATTCTCATTCTTGTCCCCGCTTCCCTTGTGCTTCAATGGGTGCGTGAGCTTAATCAGAAATTCGGCATCTCTGCCGTAGCCCAGAAGAAAGAGCATACATGGGGATATGATGTAGTTGTCGCTTCTATCGATACCGCAAAGCGTGATCCGCATCGCGAGATTGTGCTTGGAACAGATTATGACATCATCATCATCGATGAAGCACATAAGCTGAAAAACAAGAAAACGACGAACTATCAGTTTGCTAATCTTTTACGAAAAAAATATTGCTTGCTCCTTACGGCTACCCCTATCCAAAACGATATGGATGAGCTGTTCAATCTCATTACGCTGCTCAAGCCTGGTCAGCTCGGCGGTCAAAGTGAATTTGCAGCAAACTTTGTTGTCGACAAGCGGCTTCCGAAAAATGAAGATCAGCTGCAGGAAGCACTCTCTGGCGTCATGATTCGGAATCGGCGCGGGGACGGCGGCATTCATTTCACGAAACGTTTTGTCAAAAATATACCGCTTACTCTCTCAGAAGAAGAGAAAGCGCTGTACGACGCGGTGACGGGCTTCGTCAAGGAACGGTATGAAGAAAGCGGCGGCGATTTATCGAGCATGCTTTCACTCGTTACGCTTCAGCGTGAAGTATGCAGCAGCCGCGATGCGGTTTTTCTAACGCTTGTTAATCTATTTAAGAAAACGTCCGAGGACTCCCCTATGCGTCCAAAAATATGGGAGCTCGTAGAGAAAATTCGTAATATCAAAGCCAATACCAAAGCAGAAAAAGCGATGGAGCTTGTCAAAGAAATGGATGACAAGGTTATCATTTTCACTGAATACAGAGCTACTCAGGAATATTTGCTGCAGTTTTTCCGTGCTCAAAATATGATTGCCGTCCCTTATCGCGGCGGTATGAACCGCGGGAAAAAGGATTGGATGATGGATTTATTCCGCGGGCGCGCGCAAATCCTCATCGCAACGGAAGCTGGCGGCGAAGGGATAAACCTGCAATTTTGCCACCACATGATTAATTTCGATCTGCCTTGGAATCCAATGAGAGTCGAACAACGCATTGGACGGGTGCATCGCCTTGGGCAAACGGAAGACGTAAAAATCTACAATCTGTGCACAATCGGTACCATTGAAGAGCATATCGTCAACCTATTGCATGAAAAAATAAACCTGTTCGAGCTTGTTATTGGCGAGCTTGATCATATTTTGGAGCGCTTTGAAAAAGGGGATGGCTCGCTGGAGCAGCGACTTGCTCGAATGCTGCTAGAATCGGGCAACGATACGGATTTAAAACAAAAAATTAATCATTTGGGCTCCTCCCTCAGCCGCATTCGTGAAGAGGTGCTGACAGGCGAAAACCCGCTGCCGACAAGTCCCGACCTGCTAGTGAATTTGGATACGCTTGGACAAACCGTGGAGGTGCAGCCTTGAACGAAAAACAGGTGCACAAATTTGTAAACCGCTATTTAGAAGCTACCGAATGCTCAATTTTAGAAAAGTCACCAAGCCATTTCACCGTGAAGCTCTCTCCTCACGCCGACCGTGAACTTACGAATCGTCCCTACTACTGGAGCTTCGTCGATCGTGTCGACGCAGAACCAGAGACGATGACATTCTTGTTTGTAACGGACAAGAATAAATATGACGCTGCCGAGGAGCTCAAAAAAATTGAAGTCGTGAATACCGAACAGGATGCTGCGCTGAACGCGCAAGATACAGCAGCGAATGCCGCTCTTGGGCGTTCGCTAGGCTTCATTCACGGCAGCTTAGCGGCACCCGTTCGCATTCCGCGTGAAGACTTGTTTTTTGGCGCACGCAAGCTCGAGCAAATATTTGATGCTGCAAAAGCTAAGGGCAGCTTCGTCCATTTGTTTCAGGAGCCAGACAAACGCTCGAACAATCCCTTTACCTCGACCCCTTACACCGCATGGCTGTCTGTCAATATGCGGGTAGAGTTCGCTTGTGATCGCAAGCGCGAAGAAATTCATAGCTACGGTGTCTCGCTCGCGACTGGCCAATGTGTGGAGCATTTCTACGATCGCTTGCTTACGCACAAGCTTACGCCTCGCCTGCCTGCAAATATTCACATCACCAAAAATGGCCTCTCCTTCAATAAAGCGCTTAGCATCATAGAGCAAACGCTGGAGCGCAAGCTTCGCAGCTATGATTACAGCTGGGCTGAGAGTGCATCAGCAAGGTTGAAGGAAGAGCTTGATCGAATTAACGGATACTACGAGCCGCTTGTTAATAATGCAATCGAAGAAAACAAACCAGCGATTGAGGAGCAATTCGCTCAGCGTCAATCCGAAATCAGATGGCAATATGAGCCTAGGGTGACTGCGTCCGCCATTAACTGCGGCATCTTTCATCTCGAGGGTATCGATTGACATGGATCTGACGTTATCCGCAGCAATACGTCAAAAAAAGGCGGTCACAAGGCCGCCCTTACGCGACAGGTTGCAACAGCCTTCTTAAAGCTTGTCCTATACAATGATATGGAGGTGATTAATTATGCCAAAAAAATTCATCAAGCTTACAGCGGCATGTGTTTTGACCGCTATTGTATTGTATGCAGGCGGATTGCAGCCACAAGCTGCTGCGGCCGTTTCTAATCCTACAACCATTTATGAGCCTGTTCAGCAGCATGCGCAGCGCTGGGTTGAAGAACTAGCTGTACATCCTTCTTTTGCCGCGTGGAAGAAGTCGACGCTTATTGTTTCTCCTATTGGCCCTGGAACGCATAGCTGGCTTGTGCTTGTCATGCAAAATAAAAATACTGTCGGTTATCTTGTCATTAATGCGGTGGGGTCAGGTGGATATCAACTAGGCGAATACGGAACAAACAGTCATCCATTATTCGATGAAAGCACACTTACACGAGCGATTAAGCAGCTCGAGCTTCTAAAGCCTGCAACCCAAATTGATCGAATATATGTTCATCCTCTCCTTGCCGCATGGAAAATAACGACAGAGAAAGAAACGTATTATGCAGATGCTGTCAGCGGTGAATCGCTCCCTGCCAAGAAGGAAGATTGGACAAATGCTGCCGCAACTAAGCTTGATAAAGCGGCTCCATTACTTAACACTCAGAAAGCAGTCCTTATTAAACAAGTCTCACTGCCGTCATTTAATCCATTCGATAAGCTTCCCTGGCTAACGAATAAACCCATCACATTGAGCTCCAATTCCTACACACCTCTCTTTGCCAAAATAAACAACAAAGAACAGCTCCGCTTTACCGCTGAGCTGTTTGATGGCCAGATGTTATATGTCTGGTCTGTCGTCGGATATAACAAATGGGATAACGGTCAAATCTATGTCGCGCTTGAAGCAAGCGAGGATGGTTCTGATCGCCGCTATATTCCCCTTCAGCTTTTAATCGAGCTTGGTCACTTTTACCGATGACGCTCAGCGCGTCCGCGCCACCATAACATTACACTCACTGGTCCCCATCCGAACCAACGCGTCAGCCAAGGCTCTCTCCGAGATTTGGCTAATACGTTGGTTTGTTTCCGTTCTTCTCTTGGTGTCTCCATATAATTTATAAATTTTTCGGTCATAAATTTTACGTATTCATCGCCTTTTGCCATGCTAATCAGTCCTTTCAATACCGTATGAATTAATAATTTAAGTTTGCCCCTTAACCATCCAATCTAAACATGCATGAGTTTCCCTCCAAACAGCCACGCTAACCGTATGTCAAAGAAATCTGGAGGAACAATCAGCATGTTTCGTAAAATGGCACTAACCTTTGTTGTAGTATGGCTGGCTGCTTCCAGCAGCTCATCCAGCGCTTTTGCATGGCCTCTTTTGCCGGTAGGCTACAATCAGGACTGGGCGCTTCCGTCAACTGTCGTCATCATCGATGCTGGACATGGCGGAATTGACGGGGGAGCCTCATCAGCTGATATTTTAGAAAAGGACATTAATTTAGCTGTTGCGCGTAAGCTGTATTTTATTTTGCGAAGCCAAAACATACCGGCTATACTCAATCGAACCGGCGACTATGCACTCAGTGACGATAATCGTTGGCATAATACACGTTCGAGACATCGTAAAGATTTATCGCAGCGCCGGCAATTAACCGATGAAATTGAAAGTGAACTGCTCATTAGTTTGCATGTCAATTGGTCTAAGAAAAGTATGCAGAAAGGCCCTCTAGTGCTGCATCAGAGCAGCGGTGAAAGCTCGTTGCTTGCATTTTGCATACAAGATGCGCTTAATCGACAACAAAATACGGCTTTCCTCCCAAGGGAAGGAAAACCGTTTTATTTACTTAGAAGGGTGCAGGACCCTGCTGTTATCGTAGAAATGGGCTTTATTAGCAGCGAGCATGATCGTACGATGCTGACAGATCCGCAGCGTCAGCAAGAAGTTGCTGAAGCGATTGCTTCAGGGATTAGGCAATACAAGTGGATCGTTCATTGATTCTCCGCCAATAAGCGCAGTCAGCTTCACGAATCTCACGGTAGGCTGCATCGCAGGTATGGACTGATGGAGAACCGAGGATGTATATTTCCCAGGTGCTCCAACATGTCCGATCGTGATGCAGCTGTCATGTGACTCCAAATGCTTGCGAAGCACGCCGATTTGTTTGGATATATGCTGAACGGTATAAACGTCATCAAGAAAAACATCATTGGAGACAGTCGGCACGCCCAGCTCTTTGGCTAATTTGGGAACAACCGTTTTGAAGGTGGTCCGGCTATCTAGAAAAAAGAGCCCCCGCTCCTTGCACACGCTTAGCACAATTCGCATCATTCGCTCATCTGCTGTCACCTTTGAGCCCATATGATTATTCATCCCAATGGCATGAGGCACATCGTCAATGGCATCCTCTACCCGTTTACGCACCTCTGCATCGCTTAAATCAGTTGTGAGCGCTCCAGGGCCTAACCAGCTTTTTAGCCCTTTGTTCGGTTCCATCGGCATATGAACAATGACATCATGGCCAAGCCTATACGCTTCCTCTGCATCCTTCTTAGTCGTTGGCATAAAAGGCATAATCGCCGCTGTAATTTTGACTGGAAGCTTCATCATTTCCTCAGTTCCGCTCATGTTATTGCCAAAATCGTCAATTACGATTGCCACTGGCTTCCGTTCATCCACCTGCGCAGCCGCACTTATCCCTTTAGCTGAACTTTGAGCAGAAACATGATTATAGCTGAGCGGACTCATAGCAGCTGAAAGTGCACTCAGCAGCATGACTGCCGCAGCTGCCTTAGCAACCGATGACCATCTCAATTTACGAAATTTCTGTATTTCTCTTTCCTCAATTAATTTATGCTGTCTGCTCATTGCTGCACGCACCTTTCACCGTTTGCTGTTATTGTTTGTGAAAATGCTGGAAAATATGCGAATGCAGCATAATATCAGAAGCATAAACCTAACTTATAAATATAAAAAAAGAGACCTGATTTAGGCCTCTCTTGTCATTGATTCCTATTTATAATTTATTCGAACTTAAATTTCTGTGAACAATTTAGTTATATACAACTTGTTGTTTAAGCGTGAGCGACTGGATGTGGTGCAAATGTTACTTTTCCGCCTGCTAATGATGCCACTCTTGCCAATGAATGTACAAGATAACCATGCTCGATCAGCTTTTCACGTCCTGGCTGGAACGCCTTCTCGATCACGATGCCAATTCCGGCTACCGATGCACCCGCTTGCTCAACGATTCGAGCCAAACCAAGTGCTGCATCGCCGTTTGCTAGGAAGTCATCTATAATGAGGACACGATCTTCAGCTGCCAAAAACTTGCGTGAAACAGTAACTTCACTTTCCTCTTGCTTCGTAAAGGAATAGATTTTCTCGGTATAGAGATCATCCTTAAGTGTCAGCGACTTGCGTTTACGCGCAAATATTAACGGCACGTTCATTTGCAGAGCGGCCATAACCGCAGGTGCGATGCCTGAAGACTCCAGTGTAAGTACCTTCGTAATTCCTTGCGCTTCGAATAGGGAAGTGAACGTTTTACCTATGGCAAGCATAAGCTGCGGATCTACTTGATGGTTTAAGAATGAATCCACCTTCAATACATTGTCATTAAGGACGATTCCTTCTTGCATGATTTTTTGCTCTAATTGCTCCACAGCATTTTCCCCCATTTTTATAAAATATTGTTGACTATTCCAGCTTACTCATGATACGATATTTTTTGTTAAAACATGTTTTGCGGTCGTGGCGGAATTGGCAGACGCGCTAGATTCAGGTTCTAGTGGTGTAACAGCCGTGGAGGTTCGAGTCCTCTCGACCGCATCCTTATTGGGTTTATAGACTATTTTAGACGATGTTTAATCTAGAGGTCAATACGAGACCCCGTTTTGTAAATTTAAACCACTTTGATATCATGACACTTAATTCATGATAACGAAGTGGTTTTTTTGTTGCGTAAATTTGCGATTCACTCATTGCAATTGAAAATAGATGTTCATAAAAGTCAGTTTTCATTGGCTATTCAATCATTCATGTGGTGATTTGTTAAATGAGCAATCTCTATTACTCTCTCCATTGTAATTCCTTCTCTTTGTTCAACTGCAAGTGGATGATCAGTCTGTTCTAGTTCTATTAACGGAACGGCGCCAACTTCTTGTGTATGTACCATTGTTTTCAACGACAGTGTAGATATTGGATATATTGAAAGTTCCGTCGACAACCAGCCAAAATATGGTTGTTCGTTTTCTCTTCCTTGTACATTCAATAATTCATTGGATTTCAAAAAATTTTCGCCACTAAGTGAAACCCAAACACTCCATATAAATTTTTCATTACTATCAATAATTGGTATTTCAATGTGTCCCCTAATATAAAAAAATTGTTCATCAATTACGCAAAAATCTCTAATTAACTCTGTTCTTTGCTCTTCTGGCACCTTGTAAAAATAGTCTGGTGCTTCAATTCCGTAACATAAAGGGACTTCAATTAATTCATTGTTGCAATGAGGGCATTTCATCGTTTCTACTCCTGCCTGTTTTCTAATATTTTTATAACCACTAAATTATGTTAATTCTTAAAGCACTTTACTTCTATATTCTACCGTATATAATTGCATTTTCTCAATAATAATCCGTTCTATTGTACCATATTGCATTTCATTATTCAGTCATAAAAACTACTAGGTCAACAACGGTTGAACGAAATTAGTTGTTGTATATTAATTCATTTAAATGCATAATAATTCCTAAGAATAAACTAATAACTGGAGGCATTATGCTATGAACATAACGTGTGAGTCGGATAATATAGAAGATTATTTGGAGGAAACAGAAGACATCGATTTCAGTCACCCGACAATCAACAATTTATCAGATGGATTATTTTCTAGATCTTCTAACGAAGTCGATTTTATAAAAAATGCTTACGAATTTGTTCGAGATCAAATAGCGCACTCTTGGGACATTCAAAGCAATCGGATAACATGCAGCGCTTCAGAAGTCCTATTTTATAAAGAAGGTATTTGCTACGCCAAATCAAATTTATTATCTGCACTGTTACGAAGCAAAGGGATTCCAACAGGATTTTGTTATCAACGACTTACAATTGGGGATACACCCGACACAGGATACTGCATTCATGCTCTTAATGCCGCCTATATAAACAGCATTGGAAGATGGGTTCGCTTTGATGCTCGTGGAAATAAAGCCGGCATTGCTGCAGAGTTTTCTTTAACTGAAGAAAAATTAGCTTTTCCTATACGGCAACAATATAACGAGATAGACTATTTAGAAATATATAAACAGCCTAACTCTAAAACGATTCAAGTACTTAAACAAAGTACAAACGCTATTCATATGTATTTGAATGGATTGCCTTCCGTGCTTTAGATTCATTTTGAGGCACTTTTCGGCATCCAAAAGTATTGTTTAATAAGGGTCGGGTGGAGCACTTAGTCTTGTATCCGGTCTAAAATATTTAATATAGTGGTGATAAAACGCCGTTTCTTCAAACCCAAGGCTTTCATATAACGTTTTCGCAAAATTACCTTTTGCAACGTCAAGGATTACCTTTTCTTCACCCCTGCTAATGATTTCATTAACAAGGTATTTCACAAAAACTCTTCCATAACCGCGTGATTGATGTTCTATGGAAATAGCAACGGTACATATTTTATTCCCTTCAATTTTTCCTATTGCTACTATAGTATTATCTACTATCATTACAAACATATTATTTTTATTTTGGGCAAACTGCTCGCGTTCCCATTCCACAGGCTTATAAAAAAACGAAGGATACAATCCTATACGCTGTCGCATATGATAGAAAGCTAATTCGCAAATTCTATCCCATTCAAAATAATCATTCTCTTCATAATTTCTAACTATGATGTTATCTGAAGGGAATGATTCACCCTTACGCTCCATAATGTAAGAGGATAAATATAATCTGTATCCATTATTGTCCAAAAGACTTATTAAATCAGTGTCACGATGAGAACACGTAAATAGGGTATGCTCTATTTTTTCATTAGGAATAAGCATTTTTTCATATTCTTGAATTAGCATTGAGCCGATATCCGCTGCTTCATGCTCTTTGTTCACATATAATATGGCCTGAGGTTTTCTGCCGAAACCATTAAATGAAAGAAACCCAATGGTTGTAGTGTTATTAAGAGCAACCAAGATATTATCTTTGTTACCTTTTTCATCATTATAAAACATATTCAATAGATGATTGTAGTTAAGCAGCATGCGTTCGATTTGAGCTTTATCTCTTTGAGGATCATATTTTTGTATAATAATTTGGTTCAATACTCACACCTCGATTCTGTTTTAGTTCAAACCATACACTTGTCAAAAACTCTTTCGAATTCCTCATTTTTAATTTAATGTCCAATTACCTCTTCAATACTTCAACAAAACTCTATTAACTCTTAAAAAAATAATCTATTTATGCTGTCATTGATTTTCTTGTCTACATTCTCTCTATCAGCACTGCCTTGATCATAGGCTTTATTTAATTCTTCAGCAATTTTCTCAGCAAAAATTTTATCCTTCATTCCTTTTATGATTTCTTTTCGGCCAGCTACAATATCCCATTTCTGTTCTATCGCATTTAGTTTAACATCATAACGCATCGAATGATCTCCTCCAAATATAGCTCTTATTATAAGATGAAATGATTAACCTTTTCTCCCAGTATACAACAAACCCAACACCTTGGCGGTATTGGGTTTATTGTATTTGTATCGCTTTCAAATTGTAGCAACCCCATCATTTCAAATAAGGATTATTTGCAATCAATTTCACCGTTCGTTCTGCCAGATGAGAAAGAGACACGACGCCGAAGCCATCTACGCCGGAACGAATTTTATCGTTTAGCGGCTTCACCCATTTCTCGGGTAGTTGGCTCGCACCTTTTTGCATACCTACGATAGAACCTGCGGTAGCCGCATTGCAATCCGTGTCAAAGCCCGAAATGATTGCTAAACCTATTGTTGCTTCCAGATCACCTTCACCATAAAGCAGAGAAGCGGCCACAATCATCGCATTTGAGATCGTATGGCACCAATGATGTGCATTGCTTTCATCATATTTATGGTGAATACGCTCAACTACTGAATCGAAGGTCACCTGCTCCTCATACCAGCGTAACACCGTCCGAATATCGTCTGCAAGCCGGCAATTTGCAGGAATTTGACCGAGACCGGCTCTGATCACATCCTGCCTGTTGTCCGTCACAGCAGCCATGGCCAGCATAGCTGCAGTCCACATCGCGCCGTAGATGCCATTTTTCACATGCGAGATCGAAGCGTCTCTCCAAGCCATTTCAGCAGCTTTCACTGGATTCCCAGGATTAATATAGCCATACAAATCAACACGAATTTGAGCGCCAATCCACTCTCTATAGACATTTCGATATGTAGCTGAGAGTGGTGGATCTAAGCGATTAACGAGATTCCGGTAAGCAATGCGTTCTGCAGTACAGGTGCGCAGCAAAGGCAACAGGTTAAGCCATGTTTCTGCTACATCGTCAGGAGAGAAGTCATAGCCGAATTTTTCTAATACAGCAAGGCTGATGATTGTATAATTCATATCATCGTCCTCGACCATATGCTTCACATTATTAATCCAGCTTACGAGCTCGTTTCCATACGACCCGCCTTCGTTAATGACGCCGTACTTCTCCGCAATTTCAGGATCAATTTCAGATGAAATATAATAATGAACTGGAAGATTGTTTGTTTCCTTTAACAAGCCTGTAATACGTTCCTTTCTCCACCCTTCGATCGGCTGCCCCAATAAGCAGCCTGCGGATCGACCGAGCCATGCACCATACATTTTATCCGCTAAATCTTCATATAGAGCAGGTTGATTCACCGGGAATTCGGCAACTGGTCGTTCCGCTACTATTTCCGTCAGGTTAGAAGGCTCAACAAACGGGAAGTCAGCTCTTAAAGGCAGCTCTCCCATTTCGTCGATATAAGCCGCAGCCATTTGTTCACGTTGCGGGTCATTCCACGGCATGGAAGCCAGCTTCTCATACGTAGCAGCCAATTCTGCGCTGATCTGTTTCCCCTCATCCATTGCCTGCTGCCTTTCAATTTCAACATGATGGCTGTATTGCAAGTAATACTGCTCGGAGGCTTTCATGAACGGCATTCACTCCTTTCAGGAACCGTATTATAGCTGCAAAATCATACCGTCAAAAGCTACTATGATATCCTCTTGATCAAAAAACTGCGTAAGATCATCATGCAGCAGTCCTATATTGTGAGAGAAATGTGTGACCACAACCTTGCTTTCCCGGCTGAATATCCCATTGCTGCGTAACCGATTCCTAATATCAAGAACAGCTGCGATGTTGAGATGTCCGCCTGTAAACGGCAGATGGCCGTTCGTACAATCCAATATGGCGAGGTCCAATTTCGTCTGTTCCAGCCATCGCCATGTTTCTTCAGGAAGAAGCCCGGTATCGTGTCCATAAAAGATGCGCTTCCCATCCTTTTCGATTAGAAAGAGCAAACAGGTTTCATCCGGATCATGATTAGCCGGTAGCGCCGTCACCTTGGCATTTCCGGTATCGACGGTTTCGAACAGATCTATTTTTCGCAGCACCAACCGCTCCGCATCTGGTCTTCCAACAGCATCCCGGCATTTGCGAATGACAGCATCGTGGCCGTAAACGTGTAACGGCGCATCCAATCCATGAGCATAAACAGGCATCCGCAGCTCCAAATCCTCTGCACGAAGATGATCCAGATGCGTGTGCGTGATGAACAAATCCTTCACAAGACCGAGATCGATGCCGCCCGTCAAAACATGATGAAGCGTATCTGGCGGAAAATCAACCTTCAACACGCCATCAATAAGGACGGAGCTCCGTGTTCTCACATTTTTACCGCCAAGCTCTCTTGCCTTCAAGCAGTGCACACAACGACAAAACATCGCAGGAAAACCTTCCGCAGCAGCAGTGCCAAGAAAATGCACCTTCACAATATATCTCCTTCCAAATCGTTCTTAAGTTTTGGTCGTAGACAGAATCAATTAACTATCCTTTATCATTTAATGCTTTCTTAAAGGCCGGCCACTATTCGTGTTACATGATTAACTGCTTCAATAGAGCCAAACTTAGGCTCTTCTTCGCCTTCGAACTCTACGGTAAGCCACCCGTCAAAACCGGATTTCTTCAGCTCGCCGAAAATATATTTCAAATCGACAGCACCTTCTCCAGCAATTTTCCCTAAAAACAGTTCCCCCGTTAAAGCCCGAGTGACGCCGCCAGCCGTACCTTCCGGCACTGGTAGAAAGTCTTTAACATGCACATGACCAACATACCCATTCAGCTCATCAATCGCATCGCTAGAGCTTTGGCCAACGAGCAGAAAATTTCCGGTATCGAACGTGCTTCGCAGTGCATGGGAATTAATCTGTTGGATAATAGCCATAACCTGGTCGCTGCGTCCTGCAAATAACCCGTGATTTTCTAGGCAAAGTGTTACACCCTTCTGTTCGGCATAATCAGCCGCTGCACGAAGTCCATCAATTACGAATTGCATTCCCTGCTCAAACGAAATGGAGTCATTGGGCAAATCCCCTGAGAATACACGAACGACCTTTGCTCCAAAATGAACAGCCGCGTCGACAGCATCCGTTACTTCCTTTAATTGTGCTTGCCTTTGTGAATCATCTGCTACCACAAAGTTGTTGCACGCGCTGAAGCACGCAACCTGCAAACCATATTTACGAAGCGCTTCATCGATTAGTGGGATATCCTTCTCCTTTTCCTTCCAAAAACAACTGAGCAGCTCCACTCCCTTAACCCCTGTCTCGGAGGCAAATGCTAGGAAATCAACGGTATCCCATTTTCCCTCGTACCAATATTTATGCACGCTCCACATACTCAAGCTAACGTTCAAACCAATCACGCTCCTCATGGAAATTAGAAGTGCCAAATCAAACTTGATAGTCTGCTGAACGATATATCGCTTCAGTCAATTGGATAACCTTCCTAGCATATTCTCCCGATACCAATATTTCATGTTCTCCTCTGATCGCGTCAATGAAGCTTTTGTCCTGATTCGTGCTTTGAGCTGGCAGCTGAACTGGCAGAACGCCATCCTTATAGGTTGAAATTTCAATTCTGCCATTCTCGAGATAGATCACGCCTAAATCGCCGCAGAAGGAATAAAACTCCTTATAGCCCGGTACATAACCAATAATGTTCAACGCAGCAATGGCACCCTCTTCAAAGGTGATGCTCGTAAAAGAATCGATTTCCACCGGTGCACCATGGCTGCTAAGCGTCGACTTCACCTCAAGCGGCGTAAGGCCTGTCGTCCATAACAGAACGTCAATAATATGGCTGCCTGAATCCATTAGCATACCGCCACCAGAAAGCGCAGCATTTTGTCGCCATGTGCCTGTTTGGCTGCGTTTCCAATCCTGATAGAGCGTTGCGTTAATCGAGCTTAGTTTGCCAATTACGCCATCTGCTATCGCTTGGCGAATAAAGATGAACTCCGGTTGGAAATGCCTTTGGTAGGAAACCTGAAGCAGCCTCGAATTTGCCTCTGCAGCATTTATTAATTGCTCAGCTTCTTGGGAGGTGCAGGTCATCGGCTTCTCAATCAATACATGACAGCCTGCGTTCAATACATCAAGTGCTTGGGCAAAATGCAAAGTATGCGGTGAGCATATAATAACGGCATCCAAGCCGCCTTCTTCGAGCATTTCTTTATGGCCTGCGTATCGTCGGGTATTGGTCAAATGGAATGTTGATAGAAACTGCAGAGCAGACTGTTCATTTGGGTCTGCCACTGCAACGATTTCCACGCCTTCCAGCGCTTGCATCTGACCAGCATGAAGCTGTGCGATACCGCCAGTACCTATAAAACCAATATGAATATTTTGCATTTAATCATCTTCACTCCCCATGAGTAATGATTGCTGCGTTCTTGCTCAATAAACTCCTAGAATGGACAATCTCGTACCATTTGGAATCACATTTGCGGGTCTATCCTTAAACAACCATCTCTCCGGCGTATCACGAATATCACTTAGTTCTAGCACAAATGAAGCTGCCGGCAGCTGTTCCCAACGAAGAATAACTCTATTTCCATCAACCGCTATACTATCCCATATCAGAGAAATAGAAGCGCCGTTATTCCAAAGCTTGTAGCAGTAATCATTCATAGCCGAGTGTTCGTCAATCCGTTTGTTGAATGAAATCACAATTTCGTTTCTGCTTCTCCGTTCAGTTAGCATGGGAAACGGCTTATGATCATACATATAACCGCCTGTATGATACTCATAAGCTGTCCAAGATGCATAGCCGAGCGCAAAAGCCGTTTGACTGAATGTCTCCAGCCATTCCCCGCTTTTAATCATTGGTTGTGCAGAACCGATATCCGCCTGAACGGCTAATGGCAGCTCGGGAAATCGCTCCTTGATCTGATCGACAAAGGGCTGGTAGCCTTTAACGTAATCAGCTGGCAGATCACCGCGCAGCCAATCGGGCCAATGCGTTTGCAAGAAATGGATATCCGGCTTAACCTTTTCAATCATCGATGGAGCATCTAGGCCTTGGTCTTCACGGAGTCGTTCAACGCTATCCTGTCCTGCATTAATCGCAAGCGACCAAGTGGCGACAACGATATCTGGCCTAACCTCACGAACGCCTCCTTCTCCATTTATCATTTCATTTATAAAGCCATTGACTGCTTCTACACGGAACTCGATCCACTTGTTGTAGGTTTGAACATCCCGAAGGTAATAGTTAGGAGCAGCTGCATTTGTAAAATCAGGCATATCTACGCCGTAACGTGCTCGGAACGCCGACTTAGCAAGCGGCCCAACATCTCCGTAAACCCCTCTCTCAATCCCGCCCCACTCTGGAAAATACGGTTCGGCAATTTCTATCCCGTCAAAAGGATACTCCGTCACAAGCTTAGCCATCGCTGATTTTTCCCACTGCACGTAGCCTTCACTAAATGGTGACAATCGCCAGAAGCCGTCATTCGGCTCCTTAAGCAGCTTCATCTGCCAAGAGGGCCATTCTTCTGGAAACCTGTCGGTAGAGAAGGTACCGTTTCCTATCACCATCGCCCACACCGGAATTCCATTTTGACGGAAAGCGAGCAGCAAGTCCTTCTGAATGACATGTTCATTTACAACAAAATAATGGACGCTTTGATACCCTGCAAGCATAATTTCTTCAACAATACTCTCTGGCGACCTTTGCTGATAATAGGGAAATGAGGGATCAATCTGGATGCTAGGACCAGAAACGGCTTGGTTGCGAAATGAGTCCTTAAACAACGTAGACAACCATTTATACCTCCTTTTTCCAATTTCACTTGTAGTGTACCACCTATTAATTGATAACGGAATATTTTTTTATTTATTTTAAATTTTTAGAATAAATCCTCCAATCGTTTCAATTTCGACTTTTCTAGTAGAACGAGACCACGCCTCATAAATGATCATCCAACAGCTGATGTGAGATCTCATAATCCAATTTTTATGACCATTTTAGAGAAAAAATCCTTTTTAAATTTTTTTTATAAAAAAATATTCCATTTACTCAGCTTGATGTATAATAGGTGTAATTCATCATTTATCCAAAAATGGAGGTCATTGTATGAGTAAAGTCGTTTACCTTCCGCTAGACGAACGTCCTTGCAATGCAAAATTTCCACAAATGATAGCTGCAATCAGCGATCTCTCGCTCGTCGCTCCGCCACTAGACTTGCTCGGAAGAAAGAAACAGCCTGCCCGCTATGAAGGAGTACATGACTGGCTCATGCAGCAAGCTGTTGATGCAGACTATTTGATACTTTCCATTGATATGCTCGTTTACGGCGGCATTGTTCCTTCCCGTCTGCATCAATTATCGCTTCAAGCATGCATGGAGCGTCTCCAACTGCTTGATCAGCTGAAGCAGCGCAATCCCGCACTTCGCATTTATGCGTTCAATTTAATTATGAGAGCCCCAGCTTACAACAGCAGTGACGAGGAACCTGATTATTATGCGCATTATGGACACTCGATTTATCGCTATGGCTGGTTAAAAGACAAGCAGACTTCCGAGCTGCTGAACGATGATGAACAAAACGAATGGCTTCAGCTTCATAGCTCTATACCAAGCGCCATTCTAAATGACTTTCTAAAGCGCAGAGAAACGAACTCACAAGTAAATGAGCATATTATTACACTCGTACAATCCGGCATCATTGATCATCTTGTTATTCCTCTGGACGATAATTCGAAATACGGCTTCAGTCCAATGGAGCAGCGCAAGCTTCTTATCTCGGTAGAGGAGTACAATCTCATGGATAATGTGCTAATCTACCCTGGTGCTGACGAAATAGGAAGCATCTTATTCGCCAAGGTGTTTTGCACGATCAAAAAATACCAACCTGAGGTTTTTGTTCGTTACTCCTCGACACTTGGGCCAACAATCATTCCGAAATACGAGGATCGTAGTCTGAATGAAAGCATAAAATCTCACTTAACTTCAGGAGGCGCCTTCTTGGGTGATTCCTCGATGACAGCCGATTTTGTACTCATGGTACATTCTCCTCCAGTGTCTTCGCATGATGCAGCTGAATCACCAAATTTATACCGGGATCGTCACCGTTCCTACTTCTCTGAGGTACATATAGCTGAATTCGTTACGGCGATTGAAGCGATAGCTAATAAAGGGGGCATGGTCGCACTGGCGGATGTCGCTTCATGCAATGGCGCCGATAATAGTCTCTTAAAGCTGTTATCCAAGAAAAACCTAATTTCCCGCCTCTCCGCTTACGCTGGCTGGAATACGTCCGGCAATACACTCGGAACAGTGATAGCGCATGCCATCGTAGCTTCCTACTATCGCCAACAAAGCAATAACCAAGAATCAAGCACACAGATGAGCGAGCATTTCATGCTCTATCGTTTGATTGAAGATTGGGGTTATCAAACGATCGTAAGACAGGAAGTCGCTCATCACTTGCCAGAGCTCGGGGCCAACTACTTCGATGTGAGCCAAGTTAAAGAGCATGTATCTCAGCTCATCACCCAAAAGCTGCAGCGCTTCTGCAATGATTATTTAGCTGAACTCGCTGAGGGCAGGATCGACGAATTAAAAGCCGATCTCCCTTGGAATCGCATGTTTGAAGTCGATTTATCCTTATAGCACAGCGCTCGCAAGCCATCAACATCAGATATGAAAATGCTGTTCCAAGGCTTGCCCGATGGAACAGCATTTTTAATAATCCTTTAAAGCTCAGCTGAACTGAATTTCTTCACCCTTCTCTGCTGATTCGTATATGCCGCACAGCATTTTCATCACCTCAAGACCATCTTGTACTGGACTTAATGTTTCTTTTCGTCCGAGACAACTGTCGATGAAATGGTTGATTTCATTTTGGAATCCRCTGGCGAAATCAAAGCCTAGCTGGTCAACCTGCGGCGTAATGTTCAGAATCGTATCATGTTTCTCCGCAACGATGAACAGCTCCGGCTCGATTTCGGCGCCGCCCTTGTCACCAAAAATTTTAACGGTAATCTCATCTTTTTTGGCATGCAGCGTAAAGCTTACATCAACCAAAAGTGATGCCCCGTTGTCGAAACGGATAAGCGCGTTTGCCAGATCCTCAACGGTGTTTTTGCTGGAATCATAGTCGGATGCTTTGTAAAACGATAGATTTTGGACATTTGCCCGATTCCCAAGCTGACGATAGGTATTGCCGCTGATCGACTTTACTTTCGGCTTGCCCATTAAGTACCAGCATAAATCAATGATGTGTACGCCAAGATCGATTAAAGGTCCGCCGCCCGAACGCTCCTTGTCAGAGAACCAACCGCCTGGGTTCCCTAGCCTTCGCAAACAAGTCGCCTTTGCATAATAAATGCTGCCGAGCTCACCTGCACTGATGAAACGCTGCAAAACGTCTGTATTCGATCCATATCGCCTCACGAAACCAACCTGCAAAACCTTACCGCTATTTTTCACCGCTTGCTCTACCCGCTCCGCTTCTGCAACGGTTTTGCAAAGCGGCTTCTCCACGAGCACATGCTTGCCTGCCTCTACGGCAGCAATGCTAATTTCAGCATGTGAGTTGTTCCATGTGCAAATGCTTACTGCATCGATTGCTGGATCAGCGAGCAGCTCGCGGTAGTCGGTGAACACCTTCTGCGCGCCAAATCTACTCGCTTTGTTTTGGGCCCGTTCTTCGTTTAAATCACATATGGCATAAAGGTTAACTTCTGGATTGCCTGCATACGCATTCAGATGAACCTCCGAAATAGAGCCTGCCCCGATCACGCCAATATTCACTTTTGTCATCGTTTATAACGCCCCTTTTATAAATTTATAGGTCAAATCATAAATCTCCCTTTTTTCCGGCTCCTCCGCATATGCTGCATCAAAGAGCAGCTTGACGTCTTGATAATAACCTTTAAATACTTCCCCGCTATAACCATACCTTGCGCCGCCTGCCAAATAATTTTCATATTTTGCGCGGAAATCGCCATTGCTTTCAAAAACCCGAGAATCGACCTCGATCTCTACGCCCATGCCGGCTTGTTTGGCCATGTTGGCTGCGATCCCGACTCTCGATTCGCCTGTCTTAGTAAAAAAGTGATTAGGCTGCATAGCTGCTGCGTCAAAGCCTAGCTCCTTCCATTTCCAATACAAGCTGGCCCTGTAATAGGGAATCCAGAAAAATTTCAGCCCCTTTGCGCGAACCTGATCTCCCGTCCAGCCAATCAGCCCTTCCTCGTAGGGAACGCTCGTATTCACAGCTTCATTCATCCAATAGAGCGCCTTCAGCTCGAGAAAGGGCAAGTCAGCATTCTCCCAGCGCTCTAGCAGTTGACCAATATACCACTCAAGCGCTTTTTGTTTATTTCGAGTCGCTTCCACTGCAGAAACAATCGTATGATCGAAGCAAAGCGAGTTGCTATCATCGCTTATTGCTCCAAAGTTTTGCTGATTCGGTGCCGGATAGGGAATCATGAGCACAACCTTCATTTTATGCTCTGGGTCTGCTAATTTTAGAGCAACTTCCTCCATGGCTTCATTTAATGCCGATAGTTCACCTGATTCCGCAAAGGTCTTATCCAAGTACCATTGCCAGTCATTTTGATCGTTTGGATGCTCCTCTGATTCTTCAAATCCATTTGATGAATGAGACCACTTGGCTAGAAACAAAGCCCCGTCAAACAGCCATTCGAGCGGCTTGCCTTCAGCATCGATATAGCTGATATAGGGTATAAATTGCTCTTTCCTCCATACGCCCGCATCGTTTTCATAATGACCGTTATAAAACAACATCAGATTGTTTATTCCTGCCGTTTGTTCCCCTGAACGAAGAAAAGCTCCACTATCCGATCGCTCCATGTCGCTGCCTCCTACTAATTACTTGATGCTCGTTACAAAACGTCTCACAACCTCTTGCGGCCTTGTAATAGCGGTTCCGATTACGACAGCGTGCGCGCCAGCGTCAAAGCAGCGCAAGCAATCCTCGATCGACCATATTCTTCCTTCCGCAAAAACGGGTGTCTGACCAAGCGCAGCTAATTTCCCGATTAACTCAAAATCAGGGGTTTGTTGCTTCGGACTTTGTGGCGTATAACCCGACATCGTCGTAGAGACGACATCTACGCCAAGCTTCATAGCGGAAACGCCTTCCTCAAAAGTAGAAATATCCGCCATGATCAGTGTATTAGGGAATTTTTTGCGAATAGCAGCAATGACATGATCCAGCTTCTCGTTTCTTGGTCTCGGCATGGAAGTGCAGTCTATAGCCACGATATCAGCACCCGCTCGAATCACTTCCCCTACCTCTAGCAAGGTTGGAGTAATGTAGACATCGCTATCGGGATAATGTTTTTTATATAGTCCGATAACCGGAATCTTGCATTTGCGTTTGATAGCGGCAATATCCTGCGGCGTATTGGCACGAATAGCTGATGCCCCTCCGGATTCCGCTGCCGCTGCCATCGCAGCCATAATATCGGAGCCATACAATGGCTCATGCTCAAGCGCCTGACAGGATACGATAAATCCTTTTTTTAGTCCGGCAATTAATGGTGGGATCATAGGGTCACCTGCTTATCCAAGAGCCCCTCGCTATCTACTCCTATGGCATCGTTCATTGCAGAACCCTCCAATCGTAAGTACGGTTGCCCGAATAATCGCTAGCCTACCAATCCTGTGCGCTCTACGCTCTCTACAAAGTATCTTTGTGCGAATAAATAAAGAATGAAGATCGGCAAAATACCTAGCAGTGTACCAGTGTTCAAATATAAAGATGTATGAGAAATACCTCCAACATATTCGGGTCGAACAGCACCAGGCAGCAAATCGAGCATTCTTGCTAGAAGGGTATAATTTGGCGCAAAGAGATTTACAAAGTAGCTGTCATTCCATTGCCAGATGAACGAGAACAGCATGACCGTAGCTATCGCAGGTACAGCATTAGGCAGCATGACTCTTGCAAATGTACCCAGAATGCCCGCTCCATCCACATACGCAGCCTCCTCCAAATCCTTCGGCAGTGAGCGGAAAAATTGACGGAAAATATAAATATACAGACCGTTTTTCAAGCCCATCGCAAGCCCCGAAGAAATAAAGAAAGGCCAGAAGCTCTCCAGCAGATTCACACCATCTTTTCCTGTGAACAGATGATAGAGCCCAAACACATCAAAAAAGCGATAATGCAAATACGTAGGAACCATAATCGTTTGCGGCGGCACAACGATGGTAAAGATGACGACTCCGAACAAAATGGCGCTGCCCCGGAACTTGAGCCTTGCAAAGCCATAACCAGCCAGTGCACAGGAAGCGAGTTGAAGCAGCGACGTTCCAAGGCTAAGCAGCAGCGTGTTAGTGACGGATTCCGAATATTTTAAATAACCCATGACGATTTTGATATTATCCAGTGTAAAATGCCGCGGCAGCCATACGACGGTTGCATCGAACATATCCTGCTTGTCGCGCAACGCGATGGACAGCTTCGTAATGATCGGATACAAAATGATAAAACAAATCCCGACGATAAGTACGGAACGGATGAATATCCAAAGCCAATGCTTCGCTTTTTCAACTGGGCTATGGCGATCGTACCAGCTCGTTGCGGCCCGCACTAAGGCAGAGTCCGAGATGCGGCTTTTCACCTTCGTCTCAGCTTCCATATCTCTTCCTCCTTGTTAGTCATAATAGAAAACACGCTTCGAAATCAGATACGTCGATACGACTAGAATGATCGAGATGACTAGAAAGTAAATCCACGACATCGCCGAGCTAACGCCAAAGTCCAATCGACCAAAAGCTGCGTCCTGAATCATTTGCGTCATTTTATTGTCATAGAAGGAATCAATGATGGTATACACCACATTCGTCAGAATGAGCGGCGAAATCATTGGAAACGTTATTTTCCAGAAGGCTTCATAACCTGTGGCCCCTTCCATCTTCGCCGCTTCATAAAGAGAAGGCGAGATCGACTGCAGCCCCGCTAAAAAAATGAGTATCTGGACGCCAGACGAGCTGATGATCTGGTAGATTCGATCCACCGCACTCGTCAAATACTCCACAATGTCCCGGCTAAGACCGGCTTGGAATAACAGCGGCCTAAGCTCAATGCTTCGCAGTCCAGAATAGTTGCCCTCCATGTCGGTTGAAGCGGAGCCGATCATTTGTGCTAGAAAATTGCCGTTATCAAGCTTAGCTATAACCCCTGAGGCTAACACGACTGGCAGGAATATGATCGCTCTCGCAAGCATTCTCCCTCTGAATTTCTGCACCAATAATGTGGCTGTAAATAAGCTGAAAAAAATAATGAGCGGTACGTTTAATGCCATCACCGTAACGGCTTCCGTTAAAGAACGAACGTACCACGCATCAACGAAAAAGATGTTGCGATAATTTTCAAGGCCGACGTATTGAAGCGAGTAGCCTTCCGAATTAAGCGTCAGCTTATGGAAGCTGAATTGAAGCGACTGGACGAATGGGATAACCATCAGCAGTATGAATCCAAGCAGCCAAGGGGTTACGAACAACACGCCGTATATTTCCTTTTTGCGCTCCAAGCTCAGTGTTCGTCTCTTCGACATCCTTATCCCCCCTTAACGATGTAATCATGGGCTTCAATGGTCACACCATCCGTTTGAACAACGGCATCGCTGTAATTTACGTAAACCGTTAAGCCGCTCTCATACACGGTTTTGTAAGTGCGTTCCGCCAGCTTTTCGTGCTTGATCATGCTCTGACCGCGAACCTGCCGCAGCACTGCATTCACTTCGCCATAAGCGTCGACAGCCTCATCAAACCATTGCTCATAATCATTCGAATAAAGATAACTGAATCGAGTGTCCTTAAGAACGGACGGCTCCTCATAAAACCAGCTAAAGTAGACATTTGAACCCGTTTCAAGCGAGCGCAGTACACTTTCCCGAATGTCTTGCTCATCAGCCATGTTGTATGCTTTTCCCGCATATTCGATATAACCGTGCAGCACCATTTGGTTAAACGGTATCGACTCACCGGCTAGCTGATATTCATTGCTTTTTTGTGGCATGTTTAGAATATGCGATACATACGGGAGCACATAAGCATTGCCGCCATTGACCATTATGCTTGGAGACATCTCCGAGATGGCTTCGAGCTGATCTGTAACGATTCGTTTTGCGTCCTCTCTTGTCACCTCTGCATTTCTTCGGAAATCCGAATGAAGCTCAGAGCCCAGATCCCTCAAGGAAATAGCTCCAGGATTCAGCTTCTTGAAATCAGACAGAAAACCTCTGACCGTTGAACTTAGCTTTCTTGGAGTCAACAAATAGTGTGACAACAGCTCGTTATGCCGAAAATATGCTGCGCGATCGAATTCATAAATTTTCGCATAGCGCCGAGAAATGTACTGGGCAGAGTCTTTGCTCGGGCTAAATTTCCCGGAATTCTGATAGATAAGCTGGAAGGCTGCATCCGGATAAAACCCGCCTCCGCTCTTCTGCAGCTTTTCCGCTAATCGCTTCCAATCGCCTCTGCTCCCTATCACGTTATCCATGTCGATATTCGATGCTATCGTATGATTTAAGCCTTCATTAAACCAGCCCTTGTAACTCAGCCGTATATTTTGTATTTGCTTGCCGTGAAGCTGATCAACGAGCTGCTCAGCTTCCTTCAAATTCGTTAAAGGCACAAGAGTCTCATAAGGAAAACCTAACATGTTTTTCTTTTTCGGGATGCTGCCAACAAGCTCCATATAAAATGGCGCATCTCCTTCTGCTTTCAGCTTTGATAGCCCATCCGCCTTCTCCAGATAAGTGCGATAGCTTGCTGCCATGCCCGAGTAATCAGCCTCATCGTCGCTTAATAAGGAATAACGAATTTTCAAATTCCCCTTATACGTCTCCTTTGGCGTTTTGTGCATGATCTCATTATTGCTTAAACGCACCTCGTCCTTCGGCAAAATAATGAACTGGGCAGCAATCGTATTAAACTCATGCAATCGCCCGCTTATATCCGCGGAAATCTTGGCGAGCGCTTCCCCCTGCTCAATAATGGCAAGAAAAGCAGCATCGTTCTTTTTCATTCCGAATACCGGCAACCGGTTTGGCTCAAGCGTATTAAACTTTTCATTTACATAGATCGAGCTGTCTTCACCGTATATCGGGATCAGGATAGGCTGCGCTTGAATATTTCCAGTGTTGAACCTAATAAGCGTTCCCGACCCGTCAGGAAGAAAGAGGTAGCCGTCATCCTTCTGGCCCGCAGCTCCGAAATTTTCTAGAAGACTGATCGAATGAATCCGATAAGGCGGAGTATCTTCAGTGATGTTCGACGTATCCAATGAAGCGATTAGGTCTCTGCCATCCAATGTGTATTCAATCGCTGCCGAAAATTTCGGTTTAACCGATTCTTCAGCTGCTCCACCGCCGTCTCCCTCACCATTATCGATAGCAAAATCCTCTTCCGTATATTCCGCCTTCTCAAAGATTGCCAATAGCTTTTTCACGACAGCTTTTGGTATTTCTCGGCGTTCGTAAATACCCTGCTCCTCATTTAGCTTGTATCTAACCTTCAGCTGTTCTTGATCCGCTGGATCTTCCAATCGCTTCAGCAATCTTCCTTCGAACCGCTCCTTGCTTATCTTCTGCGGTATGGACTCGAGCCCTTTCTGCGGATCACCGAACTGATAGGTGACCGTCACCCCATTATCCGCTTGCTTGATTTCAAACTGATTAAATTTCACGCTGTTGTTATAGCTGTCATAATCCTTGTTCTGACCGCTCTTCGTGAGGTAAACGAAAGAGATTTGGGAGGATAATTTCCCCTTTAAATAAGGTGAAGCAAGCTTATCCTCCGAGCTGTCTGGATTCGAGCGCCATATGTTCCCGCTTTTTTTATCCACGACCGCGATTTCAGCAGTAGCTTTGCTGATATACAGCCGAAGCGCATCGTTCTCCAGCACCGGATCAAGGCCTTCTATTCGAGGCTCCACTTGAGCTGATGCATCCAGTGCACGGAGCGAAGCATCCGTTGCCGCGGCAACTTTACTCGGCGTCCAGGAAGTGAGGGTGCTGTTAACCGTTCCCGATGTGCAAGCCTGCAGCGACAGCATCGCAAGCAGCAGGGATAATGCCACCCATTTCCGTGTATTGTGCTTTGACATGGCATTATCCCTCCCCTAGTCTAAACATCGCTTCTTTGTATACCGTAGCCGCGAAGGAAAGCATCTGCTGCGCTAAGCTGAAGAAAAGCAAGCCTAAGAAGATGATGATGCCCATCACAAGCATCGTTAGCAGCATCGTAATGACCGTTTTTCCCACCGTATACTGATGAACGGTAAGCATACCGACAAATAACAATCCAAAAAACCACAAGAAGCCGATTGACTCCAGCAATCGATAGAACGAACCTTCCTGAATCGTAATGACATTGGATAATAAAATGAGCGGAATTTGCATCAGCACAACTGGAATAAGCGCATAGGCGGTAGCCATTACAATTTCTTTGAATTTCCCCTCGCCATCCATCAGCGTCGTCATCGACCAGTTGGCGATGCACCATAGAAAAAACGGGAGCACAATAAATTTAATCTCATCAATCACGTTTACATTCTCTGCATTGACCGTTGGATTAAAGATAAAGCCGGTAAACTGCCTTTTGAGCACGTAGAGAAGAGAGAGAATAAGCAGCAGCAGCAAAGCAAACCAGATCTTCCCTTTTCGCTCAAACTTCAGCTCCCAGAATCCATTAAACGGATGGAAGATCGTATACCAGCCCATTCCCACTACGCCAGGCTCAGCTGTTCTGCGCTTGATAAGCACTCTCGCAGCGATGAGCAGAACGACTGCTGTGATCGCTACTGCCGCAATTTTCCCGAAATGCTCCCACATGAAATCCTTACGGTAACGTTCAAAAGCCCGTGAATAATACTGCGTGTGCATGCCCAGCTCAAAATGCTTCATCGCTTCGTAATTATGTCCCTGTCTGAGCTCCGCTTTCCCGATCCCCAAATAAGCGATTTCGAGATTGTTGTTTAATCGCAAAGCCTCGCGCCATTTCTCGACCGACTTTTCTTCCTCGCCAATATCATTATTAATAACGGCTTCCCGAATCACCTTTCCATAGCGAGTTGGCTCAAACATGACCAGCTGATTCAAGCCTTTATCTAGCACAATCATCTTATCGCCCAACATGTCAATGTCGGTTGGCGTCTTAAACGTCCCAACCTGCTCACCAAGCAGTCCGTAAATATACATCAGCTTGCCTTCTCTGTCGTACGTAAAGATTCTCCCGCGCGTACTGTCCAAAATGCTGTAAATCCCATTTCGATCAAGCGCGACGCTTTGAATAGCTGATGTTCCGGGCCGTGTGCCTCCTGTGCGGAATCGAATATCACCTTTTGGGGGCTGGTAGCCCGTTCTCTTCAGCACGTCCGTTCCAGATGGATTCAGACGCTTAACTGGTGTATCCGAGAATGCCTCGCTTGTCGTAGCATAAACAAAGCCTTCACTGTCAATATCGACGTTGTTGAATTCGACAGGGATAAAGAGCACCATTTTGGAACGCTGCTCCTTCGTCATGACGCGCTTCCAGAACAAATCCGCGGCACTGTAGCGTACTTTATTGACGCCCATAAACCCTGAGAACTTGCCGCCGGAATCAAACTGCATAATGCCATTGAACACGCCTTTTCCGACAACATATAAACGACCTGCAGAATCTCCGACCAGCTTGATCGGCTCATAGACAAAGTTTCCGCCCAGCACATCGCTCTCCGGAGCGCCAATGACGCGTACCAGCTCGCCTTCCTTCGTTAACTCAACAATGCGTTTGTTTCCTGTATCGGCAATGAACAAATGTCCATTTGAATGTACGAAGATCCCTTGCGGAGCTGAGAAGCTATCCGCTTTATTGCCATTCACAAAAGCATCAATCGTCTGAATTACGCTTGCTTGCTCATCAAGCACTACGATGCGGTTATTGCCTGTATCCGCGACATAGATCTGATTGTCAGCGGTGATGAACAAGTCCTCTGGCGATTTGAATGGTCCGGAGCTTAATTGCTCCCCGCCGATTTGCTTCACTGGCAAGTACGGCACAGGCGCTGGCTCAGGATCTCCCCACCACGAATAATTGTAGCCATCGTATGGCGCAGCATAGACTGGAACTGAAATGCCAACCAGGATCAGCATTAGTGGGAAGAGCAGCAGAAATTTACATAATCGATTCAACGTAAGCCTCCCCTTTCCCATCATTCTTTCATGCCGGAGGTTGACATCGTTTGAATAACGCTGCTCTGCGATAGCACAAAGATGAGAATCGGAACGGTGAGCAGCAGCAATGTTGCTGCCATCGAAGGACCCGTTCGTGCGATGCCTCCCGCCAGAATCTGACTTAGCGCGTAATCAATTGTTTTGAGCTGCTCACTGTAAATATACATCGAGCCCGCTGCTCCGCCTGCCCCCCATAAACCTTGGAAAGAGAAAATAACTAGCGTAAGCCATGCAGGTTTGACGACAGGCATAACGACACTCCAGAAAATGCGAACTTCACTGCAACCATCAATCTGTGCAGCTTCGAGCAGCGCATCCGGTATTTGCTCCATAAACTGTTTCATAAGATACAGCCCAAGCGAGGAGCCAATTGCCGGAATAATAACCGCCCAGTGGGTATCCAGAAAACCGAGCCATGACATCGTCATGTAATTCGTAATCTGAGTAACCGTAGCTGAGAACATTAGCGATAGCACTACAATGGTGAAAAGGAATCCCTTTCCTGGAAATTTCCGCTTCGCCAGTGGATAAGCTGCGAGGGAAGCAATGAGCACGTGACCGACTGTACCAACAATAGCAATAAAAAAAGTGTTATAAATGTAACGAGTAAAAGGCACCCATGAGCCGGATAGCAGATGATATAAGTCCGTAAAGTTAGTGAATGTTGGATTTTTGACCAAAAAATCAGGCGGAAACTTCAAAATTTCGTTAATCGGCTTGAATGCATTGCTGATCACAAATACGAGCGGCATTGCCATAAAATATCCTACTGCTGCAAGCAGCATGAACAGAAAGACATCGCCCATCCATGAGCGGCTTATTCTTTTTTTTCTTAGACGAATTGTGATCATCGCTACTCACCGACCTTCGCCAGCAGCCTACGCACAATGAGATTCGAGCCAAGCATCATTGCGAACAGCACGGTCGCAATAGCTGAGGCGTATCCCATCTCAAAGCGAATGGAGCCGTAATCCATTAAATGCGTAACGATCGTATGGCCCGCATACTTCACGCTTGGGAACCCAGCGAGCGCAGTCGCTACCTCCGCAACGCCGAAGGAAGCTGTAATTTGGATGACTGCACCGAACATCAGCATCGGCCTCATTGAAGGCAGCGTAATGAACCAAAGCTCCTGCCAGCGATTGCGTATGCCATCGATCGCACCCGCCTCGAATAACGTTTTATCAAGTCCTTGCAGCCCTGCGATAAAGGCAAGAAAACTCGTTCCAAGGCTGAGCCAAAGCTGTACGATAATGATGATCGGAAGAATATATTTAGGTGTCTTGAGCCAAAGGATGGGCTCCAATATCAAATGCCACTTGAGCAGGAAGGCATTGATATATCCATAGGAATCGCTGCTGAACAAGAGCGTCCACACGATAAAGGCGCTCCCTGACAAGGCAGGCGCATAAAAAACCAGCGTCGCAAAAGCTCTAATCTTTGGCGGAAACTCATTAATAATCCACGCGAGCACAAAACAGGCGATATAACTGACAGGTCCTGTGATTGCGGCGAAGATCAACGTGTTTTTTAGAGCGATTAGAAACACATCATCCCTAACAAACAATTGAGCGTAATTGCGCCAGCCTACCCACTTCGGAAACTCCAGCATATTAAAGTTAGTGAAGCTGACCAGCAGCGATAAGCAGACGGGAAGGACGGTAAAGGTGAAGAAGATTAGAAAGAACGGTGCAATCATGGCATATAAAACCTTGTTCTTCGAAACTTCCTTCCACTTCAGATTCAACCGCGGCCGCAGCGTTTTGCTGTCCAATTTTAACTTGCTTTTTTTAACAAGCTGAATCATATGGACCCCTCCCTTCTACTTTGTCGGCAAATCAAATTCTTCGCGCTTGATCGTAATTTCCTGATTGATCGTTCGGACATAGTTTTCCAGCGTTTCCCGAGGTTCGCTGCCGTCGGTGTACACCTCGTAAAAGGCATTATAGATGTGCCGATCGAGTGAATAACCGCCTGGGACAGCAGGTCTGCCGACGACCCAGTTCAGCTCCTCAACCAGCTGATTCATTTCCTTTGCTGACCATGGAAGACGCTGCAAAGCTTCTAAATTCGCAGCTGCATATCGCGCCGATTCCCCTAATATCGCTTCCATCTCACGCCCAAACGTGACCTGTGCCTCCGTGTCCGTCCACCATTTCATAAACGCCCAGCCTGCCTCTTTATTTTTGGCGTCTTTGAACATCACGGTGCCTGTAGCTGAGCTAAGTGTGTCGTGGCGAACCGTCCCCGCCTCGCTCTTCGTACCCGGTACCGCGACAAAACTCCACTGGCCTCTAATTTCCGGGGCAAAAATCGTCAAGAAATTGAACGTGGTGTAATCCGCAATACCAATTGGCATCTCACCTGTGCGGAAACGGTTAATGAAATCAAATTCAATTGGCAGCTTATAGTTGGTATACAGCTCCGTCCACTTTTGGAACGATTCTATGCCAATGGCTGAATCAAGATCCGTTGCAATCCCGTCTTTTTGGTAATATTGGCCGCCATTTTGATAGAGCATCGATTCAAACACGATATTTTGCGGCAGCGCCAAATCCATGTTGTGCTTCTGGAGCTCGGGAATGATACGGTACATATCCTCCCATGTTTGCGGCACGTCCAAATGCAGCTCTTCCAAAATATCTTTACGATAGAATAGCATTGGGAACGATTGTGTTTCTGGTAGAGCAAACACGCCGTTCTGATACTTAAAGCTTGCGAAAGCGCTATCCATAAACCGGTCCTTAACCTGTGCAAATTCCGGGAAGCTGGATAAATCCTGAAGCGCGTTCCGCATCGCAAAGTTGATTACATCGCCTTGGGTCAGCGCGATATCCGGGCCTTTCCCCGCTAGCGTTGCTGGCAGAACGACTGCTGGATTCACGAGCTGTAAATTAACTGAAATGCCGGTTTGCGGCGTAAAGGTGTTGTCAATCATAGACCGAAGCAGCTGAGCCTGATCTCTTCCTGCTGCAATCCACACGGTTACTTCCTTGTCTCCTTGCTTGACGTTGCTGATGTGGCTGTAATCTTCGGAAAACGATCTGGCAAAGGACATCACTTCATGTACAGACTTCCCGATGATTCCAGTACTGACCTTCGGCACAGGTACGTCCTGCGATTTGAAAAACAAATAATCGATTTCAAGCGGCTGTTGATTTACGGTAAGCAGCCAAGTTCCGAGGGCGGTCACATTATCCTTGAAGCCTTTGAGCCGTGAGGTCAACGTCTCGGTACGGCTTCCAATATCCTTCAATTGATAGGAGGTTGTTCTTAAGATCGTCGTGCTGGCGCTCGTGCCGCCAACCAGCTCATCCATCCGATCTGCTGCAGCGGTAAGAAACTCGCTCTGCTCCTTAAACACCTTTTGCAGCTCAGGAATTTTTTTCTCCAGCTCATAATCGCGCAGAGGGTCTGGCGAAGCCGAAGTGATCATGATGATTTTGAGATACAATGCGTTGAGCTGCTGGATGCTGGAACGCACCATTCGAATAATTTCAGCGAGGTCGCCCATCGTCAGCTCCAGCTTGATTTCATGCTTCCCCTTGGTCAAATAAAATAAGTACGGCTTGCCATCCTCGCCAGGCATTCCAATCTGCCATGCGCCGTCATATCGGAAAGGGATAGCTTCCGCCTCCTTGAACGGAATTTTCCCGTCGATGGAAAGCTCTCTAACTACGTTGACGCCTCTGACCGTATTTTGCTTGTATCTAAGGCCAAATTCATAAAGCCCGTCTTCTGGAATGTCAAGGTTCCACGAAATCCACTGTCCGGGAATTTTCCAGTTGACGCCTCCGATTGTATTCATTCTTATTTTTGATACATGATAGGGTTCCGTGCCAGGACTGGAGCGATCATTCAGCGGATACAATGAGGGATTCGATTTGAACGCGGCGTCCTCGCCTTGAAGCTTAATAAACAAGCCGTTCGTCGCACTATAGCCTTGCTCTTGATACTCTTGCGCCACTTTCTCATAGGGAGGAATTTCTTCTTGCTGGTAAAGCTTCAAATAGTCTATAATCATCGGTTCTCTTAGAGAAACGAGTGAAATTCGATGTTGGCCTTTGGATAGATAAAAGGAGAACGGCTCACGATAATAACCTTCCGCATCACGCAATACTCTCTCCTGCCACTGCGGGCTTTCAACTTGTCTCGGCCGCAAATCATTTTGCTTGGCATCCTGCTCCAGCTCGGCCAGCTCATTGCGCCATACCCGTGAGAAAACAAGTCTGGATGCTTCTTCAAAAGGAACTTCACCGTCGATACGCAGCTCTCTCTCAATGGGTGAAGTGTTGCCTTCCACCGGAAAATAGCGCAAAGCCATATGATATAATCCGTCTTCTGGCACATCAACATCCCAATGAATCACACCTGAATCTTCCGTTTCAACGACTGGCGTCTCGGCACCGTCGTAAACTTCCAATTTTTCAGCATTCATACCCTCAATCGCAGCAAAGGATTCGGCTTCAATTGTTTGATTGATCGATGGATGCGGCTCATTTGCATACTCAGCTGCATACTCTTCATAGCGATTGCCTGCTGAAGGGAGGTTTGCTAATTTCTTCTCCAATAAGGCTGATGCCGCATGAGTAGACTCAAGTATGTGATCGCTGCCTGAGGAGCGGCTCGCAGGATAAATGGAGACGATTGTCAGGCATAGGACCAGAGCCAGCAGTGCGCCAACCACTCTCTTTGTTTTCCTGGTTACCTTCAGCATGCGAACCCCTCATTCCTCTTTAAATGGTCGTCCATATAAAAGGATGGGAATCCCTTATGGGGATTCCCTATGATGCTGTTTCATCAATCTAGTCTCATCCTTTATTGTGCTGCCTTTGTTGTTGTTTGTGTATTCAAATCCTTATCAATCGCATCCTGCGCAATTTGTTTATTTCGCTCAAGCACCGTCTCTGGCGACTCGCCGCGATTGGCAATCGAATAGGAAATATCGCTTAAAGCTCCGCCTAGCGGTAGAAAAATAGGCTGTGCATATTTGAGAGAATCGAGCATCACTTCAATATCGCTTTCATCAGCAAGCAGCTGCTTCTCCGCTTCCTCGCGGTTAATCGGCTCTACGCGATCCCACATTTGAATTTGTTCCCAAATATAAGCTTTCTCTTTTGCTCTCTTAACGATGGCAGGAATATAGAACTGCACGTAGTTTTCAATGCTGCCTTGCCATGTTGTTGCTTTTGGACCTTTAGGGAAATAAACAAAACCTTGTTCATCGGTCATTGTTGTTCTTGTTGCGCCTTCCCATACTTCACCAGTAACCATTGCGGCTTTACCGGAGTTGAATAGCGTTTGCGACTCATTATAATCCTCGAAATTCTCGTTTTTGTTAGGAGCGACGACTTTATGCACATTGAATAGATCACTAAAAAATCGAAGTGCTTCTAGTAGGTTTGGATCGTCATAGTTGAAGACGTTTTTGCCGTCTTTGAGTGTAATAAAGGAGGAGTTGTTGGAGTGAATCAAGATGCGCGATAGATTTCCGACGATATTGGTGACGCCCCATTGGTCGATTACACCGTCGCCGTTCGTATCTTTTGTCGCTTTTTTGGCGATGTCTAGGAAAGCGTCCCATGTCCATTTGTCTTGAGCGATCAAATCATGCGGATCTGGAAGACCTTCTCGCTCAAATAATGTTTTATTGTAGTAGAGACCAGAGGCGTTGTTGATATTGGAGGTAAAGCCGTACATTTTGCCATTGACCGCACCGTGCTGCTTCAAGCCTGCAGGCCATTTGGGATCATCAAAATTGAAGAAATCATCCACCGGCATAAACAATCCTTGATTGATGGCCGGCACTGCAAAATAGTAATCCAAAGGTACGATATCGGCGGCCGACTCACCAGAGAGCGCGGCGTTTGTAACCATTTTTATGTTCTCGCCCCAAGGCACCTTCTCCCACACGATCTTCACATTATATTTCTTCTCGGCAGCTCGCCACTTCTCCAGTGTCGCTGCACCTTCCGGCGTATCCTCTGACGGTCCGTCGACCCAGTGAATAATTTTCAACGTCTCGCCGTTCATGTCGATAACCGGCTCTACAGGCGGAGCTTCTGTCGGAGCTGCCGTTTCGGCAGTCGTATCATTCGTAGGCTTATTCGTAGCTTTCTCACTTCCGTTATTGGTGCCCTTGCTGCATGCCGATACAAAAACGAGCGTAACCGCCAATAAAACCATTGCAAACCATTTTATTTTCCGCATAGCTTTACCCCTCCAATGGATGAAATGCAAGAGCTCATGCTTACTCTACATTTGCTGCGATCAACTGCTGTTTGGTCATCCCTCCCTGTTATCAGTTCAAGTTCCAACCCCGCATCGATGCCTTCATGCCCCACTTACTTGGAAGGTCTCGGCTTACTTTTTATGTGATTGTCATGGTAGTCCACCAATAATGAGATGCTATAAATCCTTCCAGAAAGTGATGATCTTTCCTGTTTACAACATATCATCACTGGAGGAATTTTTCAATAATTTTATTTTTTCTGAAAGAAAATTCTTTTATTCGAAAATCTGCTTTAAAACCGTTTGGAAAAATCGTATTTTAAAAGGTTCGTCCTTTTCTGGCTGAATCCTTTTTTAAGCTATCATACAATGGATTTTTTCTCCACTATTAATTTATATATTAAAAAAATATGCCTTTATTCTATATTGTCAGAAAATTTAAACATTAGCTGCCAGCGCTCTCTATTGGCATAATTTCGGTGCTTGTCGGACATCTTAATCAGGACTATTGTACAGAGAGGAGGATTACAAATGGCTAAACCAGACAACAGAGAAGATAATGCCGCTCATTTGCAGCAGCATATTAACAACACAAAAGAAAATTTGCAAGAAGCAGAACAGTACTTAAATGAATTTGCTGATGAATTATCTTCGGATCAGCAGCAATCTATCGAAGCTAAAAACGAGCGCCGCAAAGAAAGCATTCAATCTTTCGCAGCGGAGAAACAGGACGAAGCAGGGCAATAAGCGCTCTTTATCTTTATAGAGACCCATCAAAAAAAGGAGACCCCCATGAAGGTCTCCTTTTTTTTGATGGGCTTTGCGATATGATCGAAAGACGGCCCTATCGATTAGTACAGCTTGTCTACGACGGAGCGAGCCGTCTTCTCCAAAGCTTCTGTAGCATTATTTTTCTTATGAGACAACAAATTGCACAAAATATCCAATAAATGTACCTGAGTAATTTTTGTTGACCAAGAACCGCCTTCGGTAGGCATCTCACGTGAGGGCACCAATAAAATGGTATCGGCATGTGCTGTAATCGGAGAACGCATATGGCTTGTCAAACAAATGACCTCAGCTCCATTAGCTCTCGCTTGACGCAGCGGATCTACCAGATCCCTCGTGCTCCCCGAGGTTGATATGCCAAACACCACTTCCCCTTTCTTCACAAGCGATGCAGACATGGCGATAATATGGGAATCCCTATGCGCCTCCACATTCATTCCAATTCGCATCAGCCTATAATGAAGATCAAGCGCTGTAATACCGGATGATCCTACTCCAAAAATATAAATTTTGTCCGCCGCGAGCATCCGATGGACTGCTTTCTCCAAATCCGCCGGATTGATTAGATCAAGCGTATTTTTCAGCATCATTTCGTTGCGAAGCGTAATCTTTCTTGCCTTCGTCAGCGTGCTGTCTTCTTCTTCTATTTCAACGGTTGAGTACGACGGACGGTTGACCAAATCCTGCGCAATAGACAGCTTAAACTCTTGATAACCGCGGAAGCCTAACTTCCGGCAAAACCGAATAACGGACGTTTCGCCTACCCCCGCCTGCTCAGATAAATCGGTTACCGTCGCCATAACCGCTTCCTCGGGATTTGATTTCACATAGTCGGCTACTTTTTTCTCCGCTTTGGTCAAGGAAGTATATATACTCGAAATCAACAAAAGCGTATTGGATTGGTTAATTTTTTGTCCTGCCATCTTCATCGTATCAGCTCGCTTCATAGTGTACTTATCTACATGGTTTAGATGATCTACTCATGGCTTACAATAAATGTAATACCCTCAAAACATCCTGATCAATCCCTATCACTTCACATAATCAGGATAATCGGTAATAATGCCATCAACGTTAAGATCGAGCAATGGCGGCACTTCCGCTGCCGAACGAACCGTCCAAGGCGTCGTTTTTTTGCCTAATACATGAATGGTATATACGAAACTTTTTGTAACGAGATTCAAGCTCGGGTTCACATAATCCGCATACACAGCTGTTTCTTGAAGCTTCTCTGCCGTTACATCTTCAGACTGATAAACAAGCAAACCAACTAAAACCTGGGACATAATAGCACTAAATCGCTTCACAGAGCTCTGATCAAAAGATTGAACAATAATAGAAGCAGGATCTTCATCCAGCATGCCGTGAGCACGCAGCTCTTCGGCTAACTTCTGCTCTATCCCCGGATATAGCCAAGGCGCCTTAATCTCGATTAAGATACCGATTTTCCCTTTGCATAAGTCGAATACCTCTGATAGTGTTGGAATTCGTTCACCTTCAAATTTCGCATTAAACCAGCTTCCTGCGTCCAGTTCACTCAGCTGAGCCATCGTAAAGTCCAGCACCTTGCCTCTGCCATTACTCGTACGATCAACCTCTGTATCATGAATAACAACAAGCTGCCCATCCTTTGTAAGCTGAATATCCAGTTCCAAGAAATCAGCCTTCATCTCTATCGCAAGCTGAAAGGACGCCATCGTATTCTCGGGTGCATACCCGGCCGCACCTCGGTGGGCAATGACGATAATTTTTTTATTGATTGCTGGTTTCATTCTGATCCCTCTCCTCTATCCATTCCATCCACTCATCAATATTTGCTGACATTTCCTTTAAGGACGAGAAGGTCAACAGCACCTGCTCATTGCCAAGCTGCTGCTCCGGCTCACCGAAAATATCTTTGTGCAGTGAACGTCTCATATTGTACTCCATCCATTCGAGCATGCTGCCCATTCTGCCGTAGAAAGCTTCCTTCACATGCGTTAGCTCTGTCCAACCGGCCTTTTGATATGAGCCTAGCATCGTCATAAAAATCTCTTTATTGACGTGACCCGTATCAATCCCGCTCCAGCTTAAGGCAGCATCAAATAGCTCCATTGTTGGATTTGTTGAACCAGCTGCTTCCCAGTCAATAATATGCGGATGAAGACCGTCCTTCCAAACGACGTTTTTCGGATTCAAATCGCGATGGCTGAAGCACTGGCTATCGTTCAACATCTGGCTGGCTTGCTGATACTGATGATTCCATTCTAACAAGTCATTGAATCCAGCATCAATCTGCTGCGCCCATGGCGTCGCTGTCCTAAGTCCATCATCTATCAATTCCCTCAAGTAGTCCTGCCCGAAGGAAGTCCAGAGTGGGCTATGCTGCTCATCGAATTTTAAGTTGTGAATCTTATGAAGCAAAGCTCCAATTATACTTGCGTGTTCCCTGCGGCAATCAGCGGGAGTAATGACAGCTCCATCAATCCAATCAAATAGCATAACATCCACACCAGAAACCTGAGTAATGATGTCATTATTAACTGTCTTTGCTAAGACGGCAGTTATACCTGCACTTGCTGCGGCTGCTGCAATACGCTCCGAGAGCAAATAGTTGGACAAGACACCTGCTCTTGACATAATTTCAGGGTTTAATATTTTCAAGGCGAATTGGCCTTCTGTTGTGCTGAGCTTCCACATGTGATGAAGCAAACCGCCAGTGACTGGACTTGGCTGAATGAGAGGCACTCCAATATCATAATGAATACAAAGACTCGTAACCCATTGCATACTGATATCTTGAGGCAATAGAATCCCTCCTCTTTCCTTCAATTGACTTTCACAAATTAAAATAATGTTCGGATATTGGCTTCATGGACTGCCAGAATTTTGAAAAAGATATTTTTTTTAATAATATCATAATTGGTGGATATAATCTCTATCTCGTGTTACGATATAGCAAATTTTCATTCAATTCTAGAAGGGCGGGACTCGAATGGAACAACAATCGATTACGGCTGACATCATTATACTTGGCGGAGGGCTTGGTGGATGCATGGCTGCACTATCCTCAGCTAAGTTAGGCATGAAGGTGATTGTTACGGAAGAAACAGATTGGATTGGCGGGCAGTTGACTAGTCAAGCCGTTCCTCCCGACGAGCATCCTTGGATTGAAAGCTTCGGCTGTACCCGTACATATCGTGAGTTTCGCAACCGTATTCGCCGTTATTACAAGGAAAACTATCCCTTAGTAGAAGACGCCAAAAATAATGATCGCCTAAACCCAGGAAACGGCTGGGTCAGCCGACTTTGCCATGAACCAAAAGCCGCGCTTCATGTGCTTGAGACTATGCTTGCTCCTCATATCAGTAGTGGAAAAATAACTATTCTACTCGGCTATCATTTAGAGTCCTCTGAAACAAACGAAGACTTGATTGAATCTGTCCTTATCAAACATATCACCTCAGGTGAAATGAAGAAGCTGCATGGCTCCTACTATTTGGACGCGACCGAATGCGGCGACCTTCTTCCTCTTGCCGGTGCAGAGTATGTATCAGGAGCTGAAGCAAAAGCTGAAACAGGAGAACCGCATGCGCTCGAACAGGCCGATTCCCTTGATATGCAATCCTTTACGTATGTATTTGCTTTGGATCACATGGAGAATGCAGATTATACGATTGAGAAACCAGAGCAGTATGACTTTTGGCGAAGCTTCATTCCTGCGCATTCACGCTTCCCGCTGTTCGGCTGGAAAATGGGAGACATTCATGACAAGGATCAGGATAAAGAAATCATCTTCATGCCCGATGGGAAAGAACCCATGCCCTTCTGGACTTACAGGCGCATTATTGACCGTTCTTTGTTTAAAGAAGGCTCGTTTGAAAGCGATATCACTTTAATTAACTGGGCACAAAACGATTATTATTTAGGACCTATTTATGAGGTAACTGAGGAAGAAAAACAAAAACATTTGAAGAGTGCGCGTCAGCAAAGTCTATCGCTCGTTTATTGGCTGCAAACGGAAGCACCGCGTCCAGATGGAGGCATTGGTTATCCCGGCCTTCGACTTCGCGGTGACATTGTTGGAACAGAAGATGGTATTGCCAAACATCCTTATATACGGGAATCTCGCAGAATAAAGGCGAAATATACGATTACGGAGCATGATGTCAGCCTCGAAATCAGGGGGGATCAAGGGATCAAACGATATGAGGACAGTGTAGGCGTCGGAAGTTATCATCTAGATCTCCACACAACAACAAAATCCAATCGCGGCTTCTACATTCCCAGCTTGCCTTACGAAATTCCGCTCGGAGCCCTCCTCCCCGTTCGGATGAAAAATTTGCTCCCTGCGTGTAAAAATATTGGCACCACTCAAATTACAAACGGCTGCTACCGACTGCATCCAACCGAATGGAACATCGGTGAATCAGCAGGTTATTTAGCCGCTTACTCCATTATAAATCAAGTCACCCCGCATGAAGTACGAGAAAATAAGCTGCATCTGGAAGCTTTTTTAACGCTTATTCAAAATCAAGGCATTGAGACGCATTGGCCAGAAAATTTGAAGCGATAGCTTACAAATAAAAATATTATCCTCTTTTTATAAAATTTATGGAAAAACAATCCGCTTGCTGTTACACTACTGCTAGATAAACAATCCATCATGAACATGAACAGCTACTTTATCCGAAAGGCGGTGAAGTGTAAGGTTCTGTTTTATGCGTACAAATGAGAAGATTCGAGGTGTATGCCATGATGACCAAACGATTGTTTAATCTCGTTCTTTGTGTTGCCCTTCTTCTGATCAGCATTTCTTCAACCGCCTTCTCAGAGCCCGCTTCTCCTGACCAGCCATCCATTACGCTTGAGGACGGCACAAACCACATCGTTGACCTCATTAATCAAGAGAGTCAAGACAACAACCTCATGATATTTACCCGCAGCTACGGAACCACAACAAAACCTCCGCTCGTTCCGACAACAGAAGCCATCATTACAAACAATATCGTTACAGCCATATACACAAACAGCACTAACGGCACTTATATTCCTGCTAACGGTTACGTCATATCTGGAACGGGAAACAAAGCTTCATTGATCAGCGGCTTCAAGATTGGAGATTCCATTACAACGAGCTTTCCTATTTCGGTTTATCCAGCCCAATATTTTACCGTTAATGAAGAGATCGTTCCAATTACTCAGGTTAATGCAGGGCGCGGAGCGGCAGATATCGTTCTGTATTTGCCAGAATACGGCCCTGCAACAAAAACAAATCCATGGGGCATGGAGATCACCGTTGACGGAGGTTCCGTTACGCGAATAGCAACGATGACGCAGGATACTAGCGGCAATTGGCTCGATAACAACTCATCCATTCCTGCAAGTGGATACGTTCTCTCTATTCAAGCTGAAAGTCCGTTTTTTGCCAAATTAAATGGAACTGTGCGGATTGGAGATGCCGTTGAATTGAATATGAACAATGAAGTGTTAGTTGAAGCCTCCAAAATAGGATACGACGCCTTAAATCCGCGAACGAGAGAAGATAATCCCGGAGGCTGGGATGACGGCAGCAATGAACCATACCCCGGACACCGCGGAACGGATCAGCTCATTATTTACGACAACAGCTATGGCGCAGCAACGGGAACGAATCCTTGGGGATACGAGGTTGTCGTAAACTCGGAAGGCAAGGTCACGCAGGTGAGCGGTAATAATTCTACCATTCCAGCTGGCGGATATGTCATATCCGGGCATGGCGTCAAAGCAAGCTGGCTAAGCGAGCATGTATCCATAGGCAGCAGCTTCAAGCTGCTCACGGATAAGAAACAAGCGTTATTTCTGTTCACACCAGAATCCTATCTGGATAAAGCGCAAATAGGAATAGATGCCGCGAAGCAAAAGCTTATTCTCTCCAAGCAGCAGTTTCTAGACATTAACTATAACGGTATGGAACAGCAAATTACATCTGCACAAGCAGCATTGGTCGATTTGAAAAGCCAGATTGCACAAGGTGATTTCACTTCCTTCGCGGTTCAGTTCGCAGAGCTGAACGCACGGGTGGAGAAAGCCAGCTTCATGGGCTATGAATCCCGCGCTGTAGACCATCGATCCATTTGGATTCGTCCGAAGGAAACGAATCTCGAACAGGTTCAGCAGCATATTGCGAAGCTTCACGCTTTAAATATCAACTCCATTTACTTAGAGACGTGGTGGAATGGCTTTACGATTTACCCAACGAGCCATCCGCTAGCTGCTCAAAATCCGATTTATGGCGGTTTTGACGTATTGAACGCCTATATAACAGAAGCCAAAAAAGCAGGCATCGAGGTTCATGCGTGGGTTGAAAACTTTTTGGTAGGCGTTGGCAATATGGCAGGTCCCGTCAGAAGCCTTAAGCCGGAATGGTCCATGATTAGTAGACAAGGCCATGATTATCAAGACGTTCCACTTTACAACACCCAGTACTATTTCCTCAACCCTGTAAGGCCTGAAGTACGGGACTTTGTTTCTGAAATTTATAAGGGGCTGCTTCAAAAATATAAAGTAGACGGCTTGCATTTGGACTATATTCGTTATCCCGATGCAGGTGATTACACGAACGATTTTGGTTATGACTCTTATACGCGCAATCTGTTCAAGCAGAAGCATGGCGCAGATCCGATCGACCTTCGTCCCGGCGACAACCTTTGGCAAGCGTGGGTTGATTTTAGAAAAAATACGATTAATGAGTTCGTATATCGGATCTCCAGTGAAGCCAAAAAATTGAAGCCGGATATCCGAGTCTCCGCAGCCGTATGGCCGAACTACGTGAATGGGCCAGAGTTCATGCACCAAGAGCCAAAGGATTGGATTGCCAAAAACTATATTGACCAGCTCTTTCCGATGTCCTATCATCCAGACGCTTCATCTGTTGCCACTGATTCCTTAAACTCCGTTGCACTCGCAAACAACAAGGCGCTGATCGTCATTGGTGTCGGAACGAATCTTGGCTTAACGAAGGAGATGCTGCTTAAACAAATTAACGACTCCGTCGCAGTAGGCGTATCCGGCTCAGCTTTGTTCGAATTTGAATCGTTGTTTGGAAATGAATATGACAAGGCGCTTTTAGCAGGTCTCTACAGCAAACCCGCCATCGTCCCAGACAAAGATGTTTTAACATCCTTCAAAACGATCATTTCCGAAATGCAGCGCAAAATCAAAAAGATTTATGTCACGTTCAATGGGATGGATAACGATAAGAAATATGTAAAAGAGCTGGAGCAGCTTGAAAAAAGCTGGAAGGATAAAAAATCAGTCGGCAAGGACGCCAAAGAAGCTCTTAAGAAAATAGAGAAGCTTCTGGAGCGTATCGAATCGGATCGTGCTTTGAACATAGAAGTTAAAAAACGAATGGCTGCGGATCTTAATTATTTGGAAACCATTATTCTCGTTTATGTATCCAAGGCAGCGCTCTAAACAACACGCAGAAAGGACCAACTGTATGTTATGGGAAAACTTGACCGTCAAGGAATTTGAGGCGGCCGTTAAGTCAACGAACCGAGTCTGCGTGCTGCCAATCGGCTGTCTTGAAAAGCATGGCGATCATCTTCCCCTCGGAACGGATATGATGATCGCTAGAGAAATCGTAGAGAAGTCAGCTCAATTAGAGTCCTGTGTTATCTTTCCTTATTATATTTTCGGCCAAGTATCCGAGGTGAAGCATTACGCAGGCACAGTTGCTCTTGGCAGTGAGCTGCAGCTGCGCCTCTTGCAGGAAGTGTGCAAGGAAATTAGGCGCAACGGCTTCAACAAAATTATTTTGGCCAATGGGCACGGCGGCAATAACAATCTGCTGAGCTATTTCGTCCAAACGATGCTCGATGAACGCAAGGATTATGTTGTGTACGCCTATAATCTATGGGAATTAAATGCCGAGCAGCTTGCTCATCTTGATCAATCCTATGAAACGCCAGATGACTATGGGCATGCCGATCATATGGAAACATCGCAAATTCTTCATATTCATCCGTCTCTTGTCCATATGGACCGTTTGAATCCAGGCGAGTGGGAGTCCAAAGGTCTTGGACAAACGCTAACGGAGCATAGGCTGTCCGCTGGCATCCATTGGTATATGGAATTTCCAAATCAGATTGCGGGCGATCCTTCATTGTCGACGGCAGCGTATGGTAAGGAGTATATTTCAATGTGCGCAAGCAACTTCTCCAAAGCTATACACGCTGTCAAAAATGATGAAACCTCTTTGCAGCAGCAAGCCGCTTTTTTTGATCGATGCGACGATGTGAACTTTATCCGTTAAAACAAGAAATGGCAGTCCGGCCTAGCTTCAGGCTTTGGACTGCCATTTCCTTTATTCCTTACATTACAAATATTTATGTATGTGCTCGATGACTTTCTCCGCGCATCTACGATTTCCTCGTTCAGACAAGTGCAAACGGTCCTCGCAAATATGTAACGCTAGATCTTCTTTTATGGTAGCGTTCAGATCATTTATTTGTATGCCTAGGCTTTCCATCAGCTTTACAGCTGCAGCATTGTATAAATCAATCTCCGCATTGCTGCGCCCAATCGCATCGGCTGGAACAGGCGTCGTTGTTGCAAATATGATGTTTGCACCCGTTCTTTGCAGCTCATTCGCCGTCCGTTTAAGCGTTTCCAAATATTCTTCTAATGAAGTGAGTGCCTCGACCATTGGCGCTTCATGATGCAAATCCCATAATCCGTTGTTCCAATGAACGATATCTGGTTTGCCCAGATCTCTAATCCACAAGTTAACTCCCCATAACGTATGTTTCGCAAATCTGCCGTTCTCCTCAGGTGCAACAACCTCTGCCGTTTCATTCAAAGCCTCGCGCACAAGCGGTTCATAGCCCATTCGGATCGAATCTCCGAGCAGCAGTACTCTTTTCATCCGTAACACCTTCCCCTTGTTTTCATAATATTTGCCCATGCCGCAAACTTGATGCTTACGTCCATGTCATCCTCATCCCTCTTGAAATATAGCACACCCCCAACCGTTTCTCAAAGACAGTTAGGGGTGTGTTATACTCCATATGCTAATTTACAAAGAAATATCTAAACTCAGCGTAATGATTTCAGCGGGACAAACCACCATTCGGCCAAGCTCTGATTCCTCCAGCCTCTGTTCCATAACGCTGCTGCGATGTGCTGCGTTCACGCCCAGCGAAGGGTATACGCTTAACGTTTGCTCATCTCGTGATAGATTATACCAGCGCGCGATCAAATCCCCCGTGTTCTCCGATACCTTAAGAGCAGACAAACATAGTTTGTCACCCTCCCATTGCATAAAGGAAAAACGGCTTGGAAGCTCACCCTCATGTGTACCCGTCTGCTTCACTATCCATGGAATTTGATATTGATAAGCTTCCTTCATCGATGCCATAGCTCCATGTCCAATGAACTCCGACTTTACATGTTGATTCTCCACCGGAAAAGGTATAATTTCAAGCTTAACCGTATGCTCGCCGAGACACTGCGCCTCAGGGGTCGGGAAGTATCCCCAATCACCTAGCTCTCCCACCGCACGCAGCAAAGTAACCGCAATGGCATTGTTTTCATCTTCATCTCGCAAAACTTCATATTCATTTAAACCAAGGTTGGCGATCGTAACACCCTGCTTCTCGCCAATCAACGTCACAAAAGCTTGCTGATGCTGACAATTGCTTGGGTTTCTCCATTCCTCTGAAGGGGTATTATCCCGTTCCACCACTTCAAAGATTGAATCTGCCAAGTGAGTCTGCGAATGAAAGTTTACTGGGAACAACATACGCAAACGATGGTCAAGAGCCTCGTTGTTAAAGGTGGTTTCTATTTGCAATGCTTGCCCGTTTTTGTTAAGTGATACCTTCGTCTTAATCGTAAAAGGAATAAGCTTATCCGACCTGCCTGATTTTCGTCCAGTAAACCAAATCAGCTCTTCTCTCTCCTGCTGCAACAGCTCTTCTGCCGACTTCGGGATTAACATCTGGTGCGTAATTTCAAAGCTGGCTTGAAAAGGTGTATCTTCCGTTATGCGTATTTCGGCTTGAAGACCTCTCGTTGTCAGCGGGACGTCACCGTTTGGCTGGCGGTACATATACTCATTACCGATGTCTCCTGTATCTTCATATATACACTGATTGTGTAGCACTTCATTCGAACGATGATCAACAATAGTCAAGGAACCGTCATCAGCGATCGTTACGGTCAAATAATCATTGCCCATCTCTCGTTCATTCCTAATTAGAGAGCCTTCTTCTGCTTGAAGCTGATTAGAATGATCATTTCTAATCAGCGCATAGGTTTTGTAGCCAAGTGCTGGTACACCGTGCGCCTCAAATCGAATACGTACTTTTCTAGCAAAATAAGGCTGACGGAACTGATCCTCGGGCAAATCGTATCCGAATTGTACGCCTAGATCTTCTATGCCGCTGGAGACCTTGCTGCCCTCTGACTCCACGAGGTATAGACCTGCTAAATCAATTTCCTTCAGTCGCTGCTTCATCGTATAAAAATCTATTCCACTATTGAAATAGATGCGCTCGATCTCAACATCAGTGGTAACAATACCAGAACGCAGCCAGCCCGTTGTATTAACAACAACGAGTGAAGAAGCAACCCCTCCAAAGGAAGCAAATCCGCTCGTGTCTACCTTCGAAGCGACTGCGGATAAACTGTCTTCGATTATGCTCTCGGCGACATGCTTGCTTTTGGCAAAACGGGTCACCATCTCTGCATGGACCTCATCGACACTGCATCCGCAAATGCTGTCATGCGGATGGTTTTGCATCAATGTTTTCCAAGCATAAGTGAATAGATGATGAGGATAAGCATGGCCTGTCAAATAAGCAAAGGCTGCTATCGGTTCGGCCACTTTCTCCAGCAGCGCCTGGCCTGTTTGGTTCATTTGCTTTAGATAGATTCGCGAAGATGCCGTATTAACTAGCGTCGACCAGCCATCGGTATGCTGGCTTCTTAGTTCACCTTTGACGACGGACAATTTCTCAGGAAGCGATGCGGTTACCGCCCCAATATAATCTTCAAAATTCGAATGGACAAATTGATATTCCGGAAATAGCTGCTGCGCTGTCGCAATAGCTTGTGCTACATCCGTCTGTACCGGCTGATGATCGCAGCCATTCATCATGAGCCAGTGGGGCGTTGAAGCATACTCGGCGACATCCTTTAATTTACGCTGCCAATAAGCACCTGCAGCTTCAGGATCAGTTGGAATTTCATTGCCGTTGCTGTACCAATTGGCGAACAGAATGCCGATCACTCTTGAGCCGTCAGGAGCCTCCCAAATCATCTCGGAGAACGGTGATTCGTAGGCTTTCGTTTGAGAAACTTCATTATTAAAGCCAGTTGGCTTCACACCGCGTCCGAACACAGCATTCTCGATCCCTGCTTGCAGCATCAGCTGCGGTGCTTGCCCAATGTTCCCGAACGAATCCGGAAAATAACCCACCTTTGCAACTTTGCCGAACTGCATAGCATCTCGGTGTCCATAAACGAGATTGCGTACATTTGCTTCACCGCTCGTCAAAAATTCATCCTGCAAAATATACCACGGTCCAATATGAATACGTCCTTCGCGAACATACTGCTCAAGCAGCGCTCTTTTTTCCGGACGAATTTGCAAATAGTCTTCTAATATAATCGTCTGGCCATCAAGATGGAAGCTTTTGAAATCCGAATCTCGCTCCAGCGTCTCAAGCAAACGGTCGATGAGCGCAATTAATCTAACATGGTGCTTCTCATATGGCAAGTACCATTCCCTGTCCCAATGGGTGTGTGAAATGATATGAACAGTAGTAGATGATATCAAAGTATCCTTCTCCATTCTCTGTTTGGGATGAAAGCAAAGACGCTGCTCCACGTTCTTGCCTAATGCCGATTAATGCTCACTTTGCTTGCGTTAGCCTACGATGCCTGTACGCTCTACACTTTCGACGAAGTAGCGCTGTACGAACAAGTACATAATAATAAGCGGGAGCATAAGCAGGAGAACGCCTGTATTCAGCAGCATGGATTGATACACAAGATCGGGTTCTTTGCCAAGCACAGAGCCCATGTCTGCTAGCTGCGTTGACAATACTTTTACTTTGCTGAGAAACAACGAAACATAATAGCTGTCATTCCACTGCCATACGAAGGAGAACAGCACAACCGTAACGATAGCAGGAAYGGCATTCGGCAGCATGATCTTATAGAAGGTTTTAAAAACACCTGAGCCGTCAACAACGGCCGCTTCTTCAATCTCCTTCGGAATGCCTCGGAAAAATTGCCGAAAAATATAAATATATAGACCGTTTTTGAGCCCCATTCCCGTAGCGGATGAAATTAGGAAAGGCCAAAAGGTATCAATTAGATTAAAGCTGTCCCTCTTCGAAAACAAACCTACTAAACCGAACATATCAAAGTACCTGTACGTTAAATATAGGGGAATCATAATCGTCTGCGGCGGTACAACAATGGTGAATATAACGAATCCAAAGAGGATGCCGCTGCCTTTAAACTTCAACTTTGCAAATGCGTATGCCGCTAGCGCACAGGATGCGAGTTGAATGGCAGTCGTTCCCGCCGATATCAAAAACGTATTCAGTAGAGTAGCCCAATAGTGGGTCGCTTCCATCGCAATTTTAAAATTGTCCAACGTGAAGTTTCTAGGAATCCACAGCACCGTCGGATCATAGATATCAATTTTGTTGCGGAATGCGACCGAGAAACGAAGAAATAGCGGAAATAATATAATAAAACAAAAACCAGAAACGAGTACTGACCTTAGCAACGTCCATAACAATCGCTTCGATCTCTCGACCGGATTATAGTGGCGGTGAAACCTTTCCGCGTGAATGGCCGGCAGCTTCATGGCCTCTCCTCCTTCTCAATCGTAGTAAAACACTTTTCTCGAAATGATGCCCGCCGATAGGCTGAGTACTATAGCGACAACGATAAAATACACCCAAGACATCGCTGCGCTCTGCCCGAACTCAAACGTTTTGAATGCCGTTTCCGAAATAAGTGCGTTAACCGAATTGTTATTGAATGAATCAATAATGGAATAAATTAAATTCGTCAGAATAAGCGGCGTCATCATTGGGAATGTAACTTTCCAGAAAATCTCATAGCCCGTTGCCCCCTCAATTCTTGCAGATTCGTACAGTGAGGGTGAAATGGATTGCAAGCCCGCAAGAAAGATAAGAATTTGGACGCCGGAGGAGCTAATAATTTCATAGATTCGGTCAACCGCATCCGAAATATAATTTACGAATACAGGCGCCAAGCCGGACTCCATCATCATCTTTTTCAGCTCGAAGCTCTGCATAAGGTTTCCGCTTCCGCTAGATGAAGAAGAGCTTCCAACAAAGCTGCTAATGTCCATATTGGCTATAGCCGCAGATGCTAGAATAACGGGTAGAAAAAAGACTGCCCTTGCCATCGCTCTTCCTCTGAACTTCTGATTCAATAGCACCGCTGCAAAGAGACTGAATACGATGATGATTGGCACATTAACGATCATATCTGTAACCGATTCAGTCAGCCTGCGCGGAAAATCTGCATTTGTCAGAAATAGATGACGAAAGTTTGCGAAACCCTCATACTTTACTGCGAAGCCGCCTTCAACCAAACTTATTGAGCTTAAGCTGAAACGTAAGGATTGAATGAGCGGCATGATAAACAGCATGACTAATCCCAGCATTAATGGCGTGGCGAACAGCACTCCGCACCATGCTTTTTTCTGCGCCAAGGTCAATGGCTTATTGAACATCTGCCTCACCGCCTACCTGATAACTTTGAGCTGCAAGCTGCATGCCCTCTACTGCTATCGCCTTATTATTGTAGTTGATCGTAATGACATAACCGTTCTGAAATGTCGTTTCCGCGACGCCCGGCACGATTTGTCGATGCTTCACAATGACCTGATTCCGAACCTTCGACAATACGCCATTCGCTTCCTTATAGAGCTGCACCGCTTCATCTAGCCAATCTTTGTAGTTCAAAGCATAAAGATTATCGTAGTCGGTGTCCTTCACTTTCGTTGAGTCACTGGCGTACCATTGATAATATAAGCTCGAGCCCGTTTCCAGCGCCTTCAGCATCGATAGACGAGGATTTTGTTTATCATCCATGTTGTAAGGTGAGCCAGCCAAATCATAATAGCCATGCAATGCAATTTGATAAAACGGAATATCCTGATCTGTAATATTCATCAGACTGCTCTTGGTCGGTGCGTTTACGATTACATCTGCATAAGGCAAGCTGTATGCATTGCCGCCATTCACCATGATCGATTGCGTCTGAAGGCTCAGCTTATTTGTCTGTGTCTTAATCATTTCCAGCGCTTCCTGACGGGTTATCGTTTTATCCGGATTGTAATCGGAATTGACCTGATTTCCCATATCTCTTAGCGATAATCCGTGCAGGCCGAGCGCTTTGTAATCCGCCAAAAAACCGTTTATTTGCTTCGGCAGCGCAGCAGGCGATAAGATATAGTGGGAAAATTTCGAAGTATCCTGATCGTACATAACCGGATTATATTGATAAACCTTTGCTTCTCCGCGATCAAGCCATGTAGCCGATCCGCTGGAACCTTTGTATTTTTCCAAAAAGGCTGTATCCGGGTAGAAGCCGATCCCGTTTTTCTGTGCAAAATCAGCTAGCTCACGAAGCCCTTCTTTGCCTCCCAGCTTATTCACTACTTTGATACTTGCTGGCGAGCTGTGCCGAATACCATCATTAAACCACCCGACATAACGCAAATCGATATGGTGGATATCCGTATTCATCAGCTCTTGCAGCAAGTTTTTCGCTTCAGCAAAGCTGGTTAGCGATTGTGTTGTTTCATACGGTATTCCGAGGAATGATTTATCTACCCGGAATGCTCCTACCAGTTCCATCACAAACGGCGAATCCTCGACTATATCCAGCTTTTGTATATTGAATTTTTGGATTAAGTAATTGCGATATTCAGCAGCCATTCCTACATAATCGGATGTTTCACCGCTAAGAAAGGAATATCTTATGGATAAGTCGCCTTCGTACCTTTTCTTTTGGAACATCGGCACGGAGCTCGTTTTTGTCCCCGACGTAAGCGTGTAAAAGTCCATTGATGAAATTTGAAACTTGCTGCCAACGGTATTATAGGAGTCGTTTCGTCCGCTTACATCTGCTGTGATGCTTGCCATCGCATCTCCATTTTCAATGATCCCAAACAAAGCATGGTCGGATCGCTTAAGCCCAAATACCGGCAGCCTTGTCATCTCATTCGTCTGTATTTTCTCTTTCACATTGTACGTATCGTCATTGCCGTACACAGGCAAATTATAGGGTTCCGCTTGGAGCTTTCCGCTGTTCAGCTCGATTAGAGCGCCTGCGCCGTCAGGCACGAACAAGTATCCCGATTCCTTCACACCAGCAGCGCCAAAATGTTTAAGCACCTGTACGCTGGCAATTGGATATTCCGCATTGAATTGCAGCTCCTTGCCCGGAATCGTTACGACAAGCTGCTCATTATCCAGCGTGTACTGAATTGGAATCGTAAACTCTGCCCTTGCGGCTGATGCAGCATCGGCTGCGCCGTTCTCTTCGTTATCCTGCTGCGCATCTTCCGCTGTGTAGCCCGCAGATTCAAGTGCCGCAGAGATTTCCTCCGCTACGTAATCCTGCAGCTTGCGGACGACATAAATTTGTTTTGCCTCATCAAAGCTGAATTTGTATTCAACACTTTTCCTCAGCTCTTCATCGGCAATCTGATCCAAGATTTGCTCTTGAAATCTTTTTTTGCTGATTACCTTTGGAATATTAGCAAAACCTTTGGCAATATTGCCTAGTCGATAAACGACTTTGATCCCGTTCTCTTCGTCCGTTATTTCGAATTGCTGCTTAGCGACGCTATCATCATAGCTGTTGAAAGCATTGACCTGCCCTTTTTCATTGTAGTAAGTAAGCAGCACCTGTGAGGATAGCTCTGAATGGTACAAAGGCGAAGCTTTCTGATCCTCGCTTCTCTCTACCGGGTTTGAAAACCAGACGTAGCTGTCGCGTTTGTCCTTTAGGGCAATTTCTGCCGTTTCACGGTTGATATAGAGCTGAAGCGCGTCATTTTCTTTCACTAATTCCATCGCTGACAACGCTTGCAGCTCTTTATCCGTGTTGACCGCAGTTGATTTACGTCCTGCCCCAATCACCCGGTCTTCCTGCTGAGCAGAGACGGCCTCGGCTTCATTTGTAACGAGGTTTATCTGCGCTCCAGCTTCTTCCTTCTTACTGCAGCCTGCCGCACTTGCAGCAACAACGCTCGCAAGCAGTGCCGCGAATAGGATGCTGGACATCTTCCTCTTACCTGTCACGACCATCTCTCCTTCCCGCACGCTACAATCTGAACGATAATTCCTTATAGACAGAAATGGCGAAGCTGATCATCTGCTGGAGCATGCTGAATAATAATACCCCGATAAAAACAATAATTCCGATGACAACGAGTGTAAGCAGCATCGTAATAACCGTTTTCCCAGCTGAATATTGATGCACCGTCATCGTACCTGTGAACAGCAGCCATGCTGACCAGATCAGGGCAACCCCATCAAGCAAATAATAGAACGAGCTTTCGCTGCCTGTAATTAAATTGCTGTACAGCGTTTGAGGCAAATAAATGATAACCAATGGCATCATCGCATAAGCTGTCGCCATCAAAATTTCCTTGAATTTACCTTCACCATCCATCAAGGTCGTTAAGGACCAGTTCGCAACACACCACAGAACAAAAGGCAATACGATAAAAGTTAATTCGTTCAAGCTGTTCAATTGGCTTGGGTTGTTGAAATTGACGACGAAGCCGCTGTATTGCCGCTTAATAATGGTGAAGATGACAAGCAGAAACACAATGCCGAAAGCGAGCTTGAGCCTGCCCTTTTGCTCGTACTTCATTTCCCAGAAGCCATTAAAGGGATGCATCATCGTGTAGAAAGGATTTTTGATAATGCCGAACTCCTGAAAGTGTTGACCATTCACCTTTCTCCGATTCCACTTCATGATGGCAAAACCAAGTACAACAGCTAGTGCAACAACGAGAACAATAGTGCCAAAATGCGCGAGCACGATGCTTTTTCGATAACCCTTAAAGGCTTCGGAGTAATACTCCCTGTTGTTCCCAAGCTTGAAATAAGACATCGCCTCATGATATTCGCCTTTTTTGAGCAGAGATTTGCCGATGCCTAAATAGGCCACCTCCACATTTCCGTTTAGCTGAAGCACCTTCTCCCAAGCGGCTGTGGATTGCTCTGTTTTGCCATGATAAAGCGAAATAACGGCTTCCCTAATCAAGCTGCCATAGCGGGTTGGCTCAAATGCGGTCAATCGTCCGTTATCTTTATCCAGCACAAGTATATGATCATCCATAATTTCAATGGCAGAGGGGGTACGGAAATTCTCCTGCTTGCTTCCTAACCCTCCAAACACGTACAGCAGATTTCCATCCTTGTCGTAAGTAAATATCCGTCCCCGCTTAGAATCAAGCGCGGAATACATGCCAGCTTGATCCGCAGCCACATCGATGAATATGGAGCTGCCCGGATTGGTACCCGTCTTCAAAGTGCCAATATCACCCTTGGGCGGAAAATAACCCTTGCTCCGCAAAATATCAGCTCCCGATGGATTCAGCCGTTTGATCGGCCGGTTCGAATCCTCTTCTGAGGTTGAGGTGTAGATGAACCCGTCCTCATCAAGATCGAGATTGTTAAATTCAAGCGGTATGAACTGCTCCATTTGCTGTCTCTGTGCTTTGGTCGATATCCGTTTCCAGAACAGATCAATCGGGCTGAACTTTACGCGGTTCGTTCCAATAAAGCCGATAAACTGCCCTTCATCGTCAAACTCCATCATTCCTTCGTAAGACCCGCGGCTAACGACTAATATTCGCTTCGCTTTATCAACGGCTACCTTAATTGGCGCGTACTGAAACCCTGGCCGCAGCAGCGTTGATTTAGGCTCGCCTATTGCTCGTATGAACTTACCCGCAGTATCAAATACGACAAGTCTTCGGTTGAGTGTATCTGCCACATAGATGAGTCCATCGTTTGTGCCAAATACCCCCTCCGGCTTATTCAGCGCATCTTCTTTTCCTTCATTATTAAATTTGGAAATGACCAGTTCTTCTTGAAATTCCTTGTTCAATATAATGATTCGGTTATTGCCCGTATCCGCAATGTATATTCGCTCATCCCTGCCAACGAACATATCCATTGGCGAAGCAAGACGTCCACTGCTCCAGTTGTCACCGTAAATGACTTGCTCCATTTTGTATGCATTCGGCGAGGGCACAGCATCTCCCCAATAGGAATACTGATAGGTATCTATTGCGGCTTCTGCAACAGGAGCGGCCGCACCGATCATGAGCGATGCGATAAATAACGCGGCGATGATTCTCTTCATCCGTTGCTTCCCTCCTGTTATTCCTTCAAGCCTGATGTAGACATGGTTTGAATAATATTGCTCTGCGTTACGATAAATACGGTGATCGGCACAAGCATCATCAGCAGTGTTACTGCAGCTACCGGTCCTGTTCTAACAAGTCCTCCGCTTGCGATTTGGCCAAAAACGTAATCTACCGTTTTTAATTGCTCGCTGTAAATATATTTGTGGCTCGTTACTGAACCATTTGTCCATAAGCTTTGCAAGGAGAAAATAATTAACGTCAGCCAAGCTGGCTTAACGATCGGCATAATAATTTGCCAATAAATTCGGTATTCACTCGCTCCGTCAATTTTGGCTGCTTCTAGCAGAGCATCCGGGATTTGCTCCATGAATTGCTTCATGAGATACAATCCTAGAGTCATGCCGAAAGCAGGCAGCAAGATCGCCCAATACGTATTAATCAGACCAAGCCACGATATGATCATGTAGTTCGGCACTTGTGTAACGTAGGCGGTAAACATAAGGGAGAGTACAACGAGCGAGAACAACACTCGTTTCCCCGGAAATTTAAGCTTGGCAAGAGGGTAAGCCGCTGCCGAAGCAAATATGACATGCCCCACGGTGCCCATGATAGCAATGAAAAAAGTATTGAATACGTATCTTGAGAAGGGCACCCATGAATCACTGAATATACCAAGCAAATCTCTGAAATTTTTGAAAGTAGGATTTCGAACGAACAGCTTTGGAGGAAAGGAGAAAATTTCATCCAACGGCTTAAATGCATTGCTGATCGTGAACACAAGCGGCAATGCCATAAAACAAGCGACGCCGCCAAGCAGCAGAAACAGCAGTATATCGACTGACAAGGAACGATTCAGCCTCTTTGACACTTTAAAAGATCGTTTCATCCCTCTACTCACCCACTTTTCCGAGCAGCTTCTGCGTTAAGAGATTTGTAAGGAGCATGATACTGAACAATACCGTGGCAATCGCCGACGCATAGCCCATCTCATACCGAATGGATCCGTAATCAACCAAATGGGTAACAATGGTGTGTGCTGCGTAATCCACACTTGGAAAACCGATCATATAGATGGAGATCTCTGCGATGGAGAACGCCAACGTAATTTGGATAACCGCACCAAACATCAGCTGTGGACGCATAGCAGGCAGTGTTATGAACCATAATTCCTGCCAGCGGTTGCGAATGCCGTCAATGCTTCCCGCTTCGTACAGGGTGCGATCTACATTTTGCAGCCCTGCGATAAAGGCTAGAAAGGATGTGCCGAGACTTAGCCATAGCTGAACGAGAATGAGAATACCCAGCACATACCTCGTATCTTGCAGCCACTGAATCGGCTCCATAATGAAGCCCCACTTCATTAGAAAGGAGTTCGCATAACCATAAGAGTCGCTTGCGAACAATAGCTGCCAAATCAAATAGGTATTGCCCGCAATCGATGGCGCATACAAGACGAGCGTAAGAAAAGCTCTTATCTTCGGCCTTAGCTCGTTAATAAGCCATGCAAATAAGAAGCATGCCAAGTAACTAATCGGCCCCGTAATGGCCGCGAACAAAAACGTGTTTTTTACCGCAATCAGAAAAATATCGTCTTGAACGAGTAATCTTGAATAGTTTTGCCAGCCAATCCACCTAGGCTTCTCAAGAAAATTAAAATTCGTAAAGCTGAGCAGCAGCGATAATAGCACAGGGAGTACAGTAAATGTGAAGAAAATAATAAAGTATGGTGCCAGCAGCACATAAGCGTGTTTACTTTTTTTCATTTCAACAAACATGCGCGTTAATTTTGGCTTCAGCTCTTTCCCGTGAGCTAGAATACGTGAATCGCCTTTCCCCCTTGTTACGGGGCGGGCTGCTAACTGCTGTTTCATTTAAGCCCCTCGTTTCTAATAAGGAAGATTAAATTCCTTGCGCTTTAATGTAATTTCCTCATTCATCGCCCTTACATATTTGTCCATCGTTTCACGCGGATCTTCTCCTTGAACGACAACACGGCGGAATGCATTATCGATATTTCTGCCTGTCAAATATCCACCCGGAACCTCTGGTATGCCCTTAACCCATTTCATTTGCTCCTGCAGCATTTGAAAATCCTTCGTTGGCCAAGGAAGTGAAGCTAACGCTTCCATATTTGCCGTTGGGTATCTAGCAGCAGCACCCATTCGAATTTCCATTTGTCTACCAAAAGCAACCTGCGTGTCTTTGCCTGTCCACCATTTCAAGAAGGTCCACGCCTCTTCTTTGTTTTTCGCTTGCTTGAACATAATCGATGCCGAGCCTCCGCTGCCTACCTCGCGGTGGAAGGAACCATCGGCAGCAGCAACGCCTGGAACAGGCGCAAATGACCACAGCCCTTTGATCTCAGGTGCAAAAACAGTCAGCTTGTTATACATCGTATAATCGACGATACCGATTGGCATTTCGCCTGTTCGGAAGCGGTTTGCGAAATCAGCTGCGATTGGAATTTTATAATTGACATAAAAATCGGTCCACTTCTTGAACTCCGAAATCGATGTCTCTGAATCCAAATCACTCGATTTACCACCGTCCTTATAAAACTGGCCGCCTTGCTGAAGCAGAAACATCGCAAATGCAGGATTGGGCGGAAGCGTCATAATATTCGTCGTTGCAAGCTCATTGCCAATGGAATCAAGCGGTTTTTGTGGTAAACCAAACTGCAAGTTATGCTTCTGGAGCGTAGGCAGCATATCATAGACATCCTGCCACGTTTCCGGCACTTTCAAATGCAGCTCATCCTCCAATATATCTTTTCGGAAAAACATCATCGGAAACGTTTGCTGCTCAGGCAATGCGTAATAGCTTCCTTTATATTCATAAGGCACCATGGCGCTTGCTAGAAACTGCTGCTGTACTTCCGGATAATCTGGAAACGCAGATAAATCCTGAAGAGCGCTGCGGCTCGCGTAATTCATCGGCAAGTCGTTGCCAACCTGCAAAGCAACATCCGGCCCTTTCCCCGAGACGGTTGACGGTAGAAGCACATCCGCGCTTACGAGTTTTAAATTCACATGTATGCCCGTCGTACTCGTAAAACGATCATCTATCAATCGTTTAATGACTTGTGCTTGGTCACGAGCCGATGTTACCCATACAGTAACGCTTTGCTTCGTCTCTTCTTCATCCGAGAAATCATCGTAGTTTTCACTAAAGGATGCTGCGAACGATTTGATCCCTGTTAACATCTTTGCCCATCTGGTTGCTTCGGGCTTCGGCAGCTTTGCTTCTGGCGAGCTAACGATCAAATAATCCAAAGCAAGCGGCTGTTCATTGATCGTAAGCATCCATGAGCCAAGCGCGCCAACATTCGTCTTAAATGCTTCGATCCGTGATGGCACGGATTCCGGGCGGCCCGCCATGTCCTTAAGCTGATACGCTAGTCTATTAATAATCGCTGTACGGTCATTTCCACTCTCGGATGGTCCTTCCATACTGCTCGCAATGCTATAGAGCAGCTCGCTTTGTTTCTCAAACACTTCAATCATTTCAGGGATGCGCTGTTCCAGATTGTAATCACGAAAGGTATCCGGAACGGTACCTGTATAGCTGATGATTTGGCGATACATGGCATTTAGCTCAAGAATGCTCGTTTCCACCGATCGCAGAATTGGCGCCAGCTCGCCCAAAGTCACTTCCATCCGCAACCGATGCTTGCCTTTAGTGAGATGGAATAAATAAGGCTCATCTTTGCTCGTTCCCAAAACATTCATTTGCCAAGAATGGTTATATGGAAACTGAACCTCTTTCAACTCCTTAAAGGGCAGCTTCCCATCTATATAAATGGAGCGCAGCGCAGACATGCCATTCAAATAGTTTTGACGGTTTTTCAAAGCGATTTGATAGAGCCCTTCTTGCTCTACTTCAATTTCCCATTCAATCCATTGTCCCGGCATTCTCCATGCCCATCCACCCATTGCATTATTGCGAAGCTTTGATACATGGTAAGGTTCGACCGCGGGAGAAGAACGATCATTATAAGGCAGCAAGCTTGGCGTAGATTTGTATAAAGCTTGCTCTGCTTGAAGCTTGATCGAAACGTCTGCAGCCTGCTTTAGCCCATCTTCTTTATACTTGCTGGCAACCTCTGCATATGTAGGAGCAATTTCCGGTGCAGACAGCATCAGCCAATCGATGACGAGCGGCTCTTTAACCGAAGTCAGCGTCAGTGTATGCTGGCCTCTCGAGAAATAAAATAAAAAAGGCTCTTCATAAAAGCCCGTGTTATCTTTAATTAAGCTTTCCTGCCACATATACTCTTCGATTTGGTTAGGCAGCAGATCATTTCCCCTTGCATCGCGATCGAAGCTTTGCTTCTCGTTTTTCCATATTCGATTGAAGGTTATGCTTCTAGCTTCATTAAATGGCGATTGCCCATCCACTAACAGCTCCCGTTCAATATCTGAATCCTTGCCCGGCTCGCTATAAAAATATATACCGAGATTGTATAGTCCTTCTTGCTTAACCTCGAATGCCCAGGAAATCGCACCTGAATCTTCCGTGAGAACCGCTTGTCCCTCGTTGCCCGCTCTATTCTCAACGATAGAAACTTCCATTCCCTTAACTTCGCTGTAGCTCTCCCCTTCGATTACAATCGTATCGTTAGCAGCCAGTTGAATAGGATCATATTTAGACAAGTATTCGTCATAACCACCCTTTTCATATGGCGCATCTAAAGCCGTCGAATGGGTATTCCGATTGCTTGCCGATGTTCCTTCAGCAGTAACCGTGCCATTTAGTGCGGACTCCTGAAAAAACAAGGAGACACAAACAGCTAGTGACAGAAGCAATAACGAAATGACTTTAACGCTTGGTCGCCGCATCGTTTCCCCCTCCTCCCTAGCAGGCTCTCTATTAAAATAGGAGCCTGCCGAGAGTTTTTGACAAAATTTTATTTGTTGTCTTGAAGCAATTTGTTCATGTTCGCTTCAAACTGCGGTTTGATTTTGTCAACTGCAGTGGACGGCGATACTTTGCCTTCTGTAATTTCTTTGACGACACCTTCAAAGAGCTTCTCGCCATCTGGAATGCCATAGTAGGAGATATACTCAATGTTGTCGGCCATCTGTTTCCGAGTATCGAGCGACTCTTTACTTGGGTAAGAAGTTTCCCATGACTCATTGGCTAGCTTTCTGCCCTCTTCATGAAGACTAATCTCATCAAGAATTTTCACAGCAACCTCAGCATTTTTCGAATATTTAGCTACCATGAACATATTGCCAAACGGTGTGTAGGAAACATAGCGATCAGCCTTAGGGCCTTTCGGGAAGAAAACATAACCAAGTTGTTGATCCTTCATACTATCGACAAACGTGCCAAGCTCCCAGCTGAATCCTGCATAGATAACGCCTTTGCCAGCGATGAATTCTTTCGCTGCATCCTCAGGAACCGGCTGCATGATCGATTTATCTGTGTTGTAGAGATCAGAAATGAACTGCAAGGACTCAATCGCATTTTCACTATTCATAGCGAATTTGTATTCTCCACTTGCATCCTTGTCCAGAGCCCCGTTGTTCGTGTAGACCATTTGCTCTGCAAATGCTTTAACTTTACCGTAAGCCCCGGTTACGCCAAATACATCTGTTTTTCCATCGCCGTCTGTATCCTTCGTTGCTGTTTTTGCAAATTCACGGAATTTATCCCATGTCCATTCGCCTTTTTGTTGAAGCTCGTATGGATCCTCTAGGCCAAGCTTCTGAACGAGCGTTTTGTTATAAAACATGCCGTACGGAGAAGGAGCTGAATCCGTCATCCCGTATTGCTTGCCGTCATAACTTCCTCCAACCTTCATCCAGCTAATATATTTCGGATCATTCAAATCCAAAAATTCATCAACTGGCTGAATGAACTGTTTGTTCACAAGCTGTGGAAACGCCCAGAAAAGCTCGATCCGAACGATATCCGCAAACGGTGTGCCTGAGAGAGAGGTCGTCGTAAAATTTTCAATATACTTTCCATAGTCGCCGAACTTTACAAATTCAATTTTGCCGTTATATTTTTTCTCCGCATCTTCAATCAATTTGATTTGTGCTTCTTCTGCGGGACCTTTTTCTTCTACTAATCTTGGATCTGCTCCGTCGTACCATACGCCGATTTTAATCGTCTGACCTTTTAAATCGTATTTGTTCTCTTCCGGCGCCACAGTCGCTTCTGTTGTTGGTTCAGCATTTGTCGGAGAAACTGCATTCGTTTCTTTCCCTTGATTGCTGTTAGCACCATTTTTTCCGGAGCATCCTACAATTGAAACCATGAGTATTAAAGCAATGACTGCAAACGAGCGTAATTTCAGCTTTTTCATTTAAAATCCCCCATCATTCATATTGGATTGAAATTTTAAAAAGACATGATTACGAAACGCTTTAACCAAGCTCTAGACAGAAATACCGAACAGCCCTCCTTAACGGCATAATAAAACCAGTTATAAAGCGCTTACATTCTTCGCAAGCAAAAATAACCGATATATCCATTGTTGTACAATCGGTTCGTTCTCAAGGTGCATCACTTCAATTACAAACCGACTTTGCTATGTAATTAGATATATCTTTTAGCCTGCTTACAAAAGTTATTATAATCGCAATACTATTTTTTGTAAACAATGAATATACTTAATATAGTAAAATACATTATTGATTATACCAAATAAAAAAGCTGGCCATAATGGCCAGCTTTTTACACTAAAATGAATGACGCAGAACAATAGATTGCCTATACCGATTTGACCGAGGCTTGATCATCTACCGTCTGCACGCCAATGGAGTCTCTTTCTACCACACGAACGGGAACCTGTAATTTTTGCGGTGAAAAATCAGCTCGTTCAATTCGATTAACGATTAATTCAGCCGCTTTACGGCCTRTTTCGTTATAATCTTGGGCTACGGTCGTAAGTGGAACCTCTACATGCTGAGCAATGATATGATCGTCGAAGCCGGCAATTGAAAGCTGTCCTGGAACTTGCAATCCCATTTCAATCGCGTTTTTAAGAAGATCGACGGCAAGGTGATCATGCTCAACTTGAATCGCTGTTACTCCAGCCTGAATCAGCGAAGCAATCATTGATTTATAGAAGGTTTTGCTATTTGTTTCATCTACTTGTCTATAGAAATCCGAAACGATTAAGTCAGGATCAATCGGAATTTTGTAATCCTTCAGCGCATTGCAGTAGCCTTGATACCGGTCGCGCACCGAACTGCGAAATTCGATGCTGATGCTGGAAACAAAAGCAATTCGCTCATGGCCAAACTCAAGCAGCTGCTTCGCTATCTCATAACCGCCTTCAAAGTTATTTGAAGTAACGCTCGTAATCGGAATGCCTTCAAAGTACTGATCAATCGTTACAATCGGGTAGTCGTTCCAATAAATAGCATTGATCAAATCGATATTGCTAATGGTGCTGATCGGATACAATATGATGCCGCTTGAACCGTTTTTAGGTATTCGAACGAGCAGCTCCTTCTCTTTGTCCCTGCTCCAATTGCTGTTATGAATGCTTAAATAATAACCTTTATCGTCCAAATAGTCCGATGCTCCGGTTATATAGTCCGATTCATGTGTCGCCATATAAGGAAGAATCATTGAAATAATCCGATTGGCATTTGAGGTGCCTGTATCGGATTCGATATAAATCTCTTGTTTTTTGACGAAGCTCCCGCTTCCGCGCTTCCTGTATATTAGGCCTTCCCGTTCCAGCTCGATTAATGCGCGCTTCGATGTAATGCGGCTAACCCCTGACTTCTCTGCCAATTCCACTTCTGTTGGAAGTTGTTGATCAGGCAAATATTCACCCGATTTTATCTTTTCCTTGAGATCCTCAAGAATGACCATATACAAAGGTTTGTTATCGGACTGCATGCTCATTCACTTCCAGTCTATCCGTAATGCATTTCTTGTATTGATTATACCAAATCAATTCTTTATAATGCAAATTAAATATACCAACTTCATTCGAGTATACCTGCAGTATTTAGGAGAGGAATGATCATAATTATGAATTCAGACTGGACAACACAGGTTCTAGAAAAATTCGTCTACAAAAGGAGCCTAGCCAGCTTGCGTGAAGAGCAGCTATTCAGCGTTTTTCAGCAGCCCTTAAGCGCGGATGAGCAGTTTGCGCTGCAATTTTTATATGCCTACATGCCTCTTAATGACTTAGCTGATTATAATGGTGAACTTTTTCTTAGCCATGTACGGGCTTCCCTTGCTATTCGGAATAAAGTGCCATGGGGCAGCACGGTATCCGATCATTTATTTTACCACTTTGTTCTCCCATATCGGGTTAATAACGAGAACATCGAAGATATTCGAAGCTTGTTGTTTAATGAATTGTTCGAGCGCGTTCGAGGACTGTCCATGGAAGATGCCATTTTGGAGACTAACTACTGGTGCCATGAAAAAGCTACCTACATAGGAAACGACCAGCGCACCGTATCTCCTTTAACCATTATCCGTACCACTCTCGGACGCTGCGGAGAGCAGTCCACACTTGCAGTTGCTGCACTCCGCAGCATCGGAATTCCTGCAAGGCAGTGCTATACACCACGCTGGGCCCATTGTGATTCCAATCATGCTTGGGTTGAAGCTTGGGCTGACGGTCGTTGGCATTTTCTCGGTGCTTGCGAGCCAGAAGCAAGGCTAGACCAAGGCTGGTTTAGCGCCCCTGCCCAAAGAGCTATGCTCGTTAATACGAGAGTTCCCTCCAACTATGCAGGCCCCGAGGAAATTACGCTGCAGCATCCTTGGTATACCGAAATTAATTTACTAGACAACTATGCCGTAAACAAGACCATTACGATCAAAGTACTTAATCAAGCTGGTTCCCCATCTAGTGCTAAGGTACACTTCCAGCTGTATAATTACGCCGAGTTTTCTACTATTGTGACAAAGACGACAGATCAAGCCGGGCAAGTTACCCTTACAACTGGACTTGGCAGCTTATATATACATGCTGTTGGCGAAGAAGGCTGGGGCTCTATACTTATCCATACGGGAGACGCGAACGAATTTACAATGGTTATGAGCAAAGAGGAAGTTCGAGGCGGCATTTCGGATATTGAGATGATCCCCCCGCCATCTGTGGACAGCAAGCTGACTTCAGCCGCCACTGAGCAGGAGAAACAGAAAAATAGTGAGCGAATTCAAGAGGGTTCCCAAATTCGTGCTGCATATGAAGCAACATTTGTTAGCTTGGAGCAGTCTTCTCAGCTAGCTGATCAGCTCTCCCTAAATGGAGATCGGGTATGGAATGTCCTTCAAAAAGCTAGAGGCAACAGCCATGAGATTTATGCTTTTTTACAAAATCAATCGCCTTTATATGGAGAATGGCCGCTTTTGCTGCTGGAATCACTTCATGAAAAGGATTTGACAGATACGTTTCAAATCTCGTTAGATGATCATCTACTTGGTTCTTTGCCTCTGATTGAAAGTCAGGATACCGATTTAGATAAATCTTTTACCAGCAAGTATCTACTTTGTCCGCGTATACATTATGAGATGATTGCACCCTACAAGCATCGTTTCCAAGAGCATTACTCTGAGGCAGAAAAGGAGCTGTATCGCGGTCAACCTGAGGCCATGTACGAGCGGCTTGCAGGTGAATTTGATATTATCGAAGGCATGAATCATTATAACGGCTCTGCCACGCCGCTAGGCAGCTTTGAATTACAAAAAGGCGATCGGCTTTGCTTCCACATTCTTCTAATCGCAACAGCAAGAAGCATAGGAATACCAGCTCGCCTTGAACCAACTGATTTAAGGCCGCAATACTTTATGCTAAGCCATTGGACTGACTTTTGTTCGGAGGGCACCTCAGCGCCAGCTCTAGGTTTTGTTCATTTCATCAAAGACATAGCAGCAGATGTAGAAGAAGCCGCCTATTTCAATAACTTCACGATTGCGCGCTTTACGAAGGGCATGTATCACACACAGATGCTCCCCTTTGGCAAAAAGGACGTATTCGACGCGCCAATCGAATTGGTATGCGGACAATATCGGCTAATAACCGGAACAAGACTTCCAAATGGTACTGTAAAGGTCCGGCTTGCTTATTTCGACATTTCTCCATCAGTTACAACAAAATTGACATTGAGCTTCCGCAGCAAGGATATGGAAATTCCAATTCTAGCCTCACTCTCCGCTGATGCCATGGATAAGGAGTTATTCTATCCACAGATTAGCATGAAGGCAGCCGTTCAGCCTCGCGGCGCAGTCATCGCTTGGATCGAGCCAGACCGTGAGCCTTCAAAACATCTGCTGAGAGAGCTTCGAGAGCTGGCTCCTGCATTTGAGGCATGGAATGGCCAAGTCATATTGACAGCGGGTGAAGATAAGCTGACCGCATCCTTCTCATTAGAACAAGATGCTGCCTTGCCCCGAAACGCTTCTTTCCACCTTGACCATTCATACACTGGCCTTAACCTCTTTCAGCCCTTGATCGTGCCGAAGAGGATGGAACAGTTTCCCATCCTGTTTGTTTTGGATAATATTGGACGAATCCGTTACATGTCAGAGGGATACAAGCTCGGAACCGGCAAAGATGCGCTTGATGCCATTCATGCGATTGCTAATTCTCATCAGGAAAAAGATTAAGCCGATCCTCGGATGCTGGTGTATAGCTATATGTACGGCTTAGCTTCACTACTCGGCGATTTGGTCTGCGAATAACGACAGAGGACTCGTCCCATGCTACAACGATACCTTTAACATCATTTGCTTCGATTGCATCTCTTACAACTCTTATCGTCTCACCGCTTACGCGATATTGATCCAATTGCTCTTCACTTATCATTGCAATTCCTCCTGCTTCTATTCTAACCCGTATGATTATTGAAAAACCTCAATGGATGCTTACGCATCACATTGAGGTTTACTTCAAAATATAAAATAATAATAAGGTTTAACTTATACTTATATCATTCTTTACGTTAACCTGCATGCTCTTTCGCGTCGTTCGTTTCATACCACTCATCCAGCACGCGTGATGACATCACCCGTTTGCCGATATATTCGCCTTGACGGTCAGTGAATTGCTCCCGCCATTCAATAGACAATTCATCGCAAAGCTTCACGATAGTGAGCAGCTCTGACCACGCGACATAACGTTTGTACCAGAAAAATTGCGGATGCTCAATCATATAAGGATATAAATCATCAAATTCCGTATGTTTACAATCTAGTGCACGCTCAAAGTGGACTTTAGCATCGCTTAGCTTTGTATACATAAACTCTGCAGACATTTCCCCCATAGTATGTGCCTCCCCTCGATCACTTCTGTACCATTATAAGCGATAATGCCGGATGCGAAAAGAACATTTGTACTGGAACTTATTACTCAAATTTAATTTCACCGTTATCAAGCGATGAAATGCGAACGAGCGGCTCCACACGAATTCCTTGTTCCCGTAATGTTCTTCCTCCAGCTTGAAATGACTTCTCGACAACGACGCCAAGTCCAACTAAAGCTGCTCCCGAGCGCTGAATAATTTTTATCAATCCACGCGCTGCATCGCCGTTGGCAATAATGTCATCAATAAAGAGTACCCGATCTTCAGCCGTTAGAAACTGTTTGGACACCATAATATCAGTCACCATTCCCTTTGTAAAGGAAGGAACACGTTCCACATAAGCATCTGGATCAGCAATTAATGTCTTCTTACGGCGAGCGAAAACGAGCGGTACTCCTAGAGTATATGCGGTTGCAAAGGCAGCGGGTATTCCCGACGACTCCACCGTTATCACCTTCGTAATTTGCTCCTCCGCGAAGCGCCTTGCAAACTCTTGTCCCATTTCCATTGTCAATGCTGGGTCGACCTGGTGGTTGATCAAAGCATCCATCCGCAGTACATTGCTAGACAATACGGATGATTCTGCTAAAATACGTTGTTTTAAACTTTCCATCTTTCATTACCTCCACCAAAATCCTTTTTGATACCGTACCATAGGTCAGGCAAAAAGTGCAACCCTATTGAAGGGATCGTTTTTAATCCCAAAAAAATCTAGCGAATTCGAGCGAGAAATTTCATATCTACAGTAAAATAGAGAAACTTTTACCACATTTTACACGTCTAATTTAATAACATAACTTTTTAACGAATTTAGCAGCACATTTATAAATATGGTTCATTATACCGATGATATTTCCTATAGGGAAAGGAGTGAAAACCTTGAAAACCAATCGATTATTTACGAAAAAAGCGGCTATGGTCGCGGCAACTTCAACGCTTGCTTTATTGCTTGCCAGCTGCCAGAGCGCATCGACAACCACGCCTGATACTTACACGGATGACACAGCTCCTCTTCTGACCAAGCAGACGAGCAAGCCTAACAGCCCTCAGAACTCTTACTCTGAGCTAACGGAAAATGAGATTCAAATGGACGAGCCTCATATGAACAAGGTGGATACGAGCAGCAATACAAACGCTGAAACCTCAGCAGTCAGCAAGTCAGAGAATCCCAAAGCGCCGGTAAAAACCGAAAGTGAGGATGCATTGTGGCAAGCAGACGCGCCTCTTCTCCATGGGGTAGCAATTGGCGATACCCATGCTTCTGTTGTTAAGCAGTTTGGCAATCCGCAAGACAGCTACAAGCTTGAGGAAGAGACGGATCCTGTTACCGTGCTTGAATATGACGGATTTGCAGTTGGAATCAATGCTAAGAAAAAAACACAATTTATAGAGCTTTTTGAAAAAAACATTCAAGCTGGCCTAAGCGGCCTGCAAATTGGCGACAATCCGGAAGCTGCACTGCTTGCACTCGGCAAGCCTGAGAAGCAAACCGCCTATTTGCTCACTTACAAAGCAAACAAAGCGCTGCTAAAGCTGGATCTTGACCCCGAGCATAACGAAATCATTTCCATTAAGCTTCTCGCTATTAGCTAGACAGAATTTAGCATGCGTAACTAATGTAAAGAGCAAACCAAGGCTGCCATTGAAAAAAACACACCACAGCACTACCGCCGCTACTAGAATGAAGGCCCTCTCTGCTTCTAAATATCCCGTAGAAAATCGTAATATTTTGAAAAAAGTCATGCCTGTCCCCGTTTGGACATACCTTCTAATTATAGAGGGTTTTCGAACGGAGGACGGTAGACGATGTGGAAACGTACTGGGAAAGTATTGCAAATCGCTTCAACTTACATGGGGACAATCGTGGGGGCCGGTTTTGCCACCGGCCAAGAAATACTTCAGTTTTTTACCCGCTTCGGTTACTGGGGTACGGTCACGATTGTTATATCTACCATTTTGTTCATTTGGCTGGGCACCAAAATGATGCTCATTGCAAGTGAAATTAGAGCAAAGTCGTACGAAGACTTAAATAAAGCATTGTTCGGCGACAAATATGGACGACTTATCAGCCACTTTATGTTAGTCGTACTCCTTGGCGTAACCGCTGTTATGCTCGCAGGTGCCGGCACCATCTTTTATGAGCATTGGAATATTTCTTATCAATCAGGTCTGCTTATTACGATTGCCGCTTGTTATTTTTTGCTGCGCAAAGGAATGAATGCTATTCTGACGGTCAATGCGATCGTCGTCCCTGTTATGCTGCTGTTCACTGTACTCATCATAATCAATACATTTCAAACGCCAGGCGCAGACAAGTTCATTACTTTATCAAGCGACCATTCCATCTGGGCCGCTTGGGCTTCACCTTTTTTATATACCGCCTTTAACCTCTCGATGTCGCAAGCTGTGCTTGTACCGCTGGGAGCAGAAATTCGTGACCGCAAAGTCATTATTGCTGGCTCATGGGTCGGAGGAATCGGAATTGGGTTCATGCTGCTGGCTGGTCACATCGCGCTTTCCGTTCATATGCCAGGCATTCAACAATTCGCAATACCGATGGGCGGGATTGCTAGGCAGCTAGGGCCTAGCGTACAGTTTATTTACGTTTTCATTATTTTCGCTGAAATCTTCACGACACTCATTGCAGACATTTACGGCCTCACCCTTCAGCTTCATGAGCGTTTGAAATGGGCTCGGAGCTTGATTGTACTTCTTATTCTCGCGATTTGTTATGTAGCCAGCCAAATCGGATTTGGTCCGCTGCTATCCACTCTTTATCCGTTATTCGGCTTGGTCAGCTTGGGCTGGCTCATCTTAATTATCCGCAAACGTGTTATTACTCATTAGAGAGCAGCTGGCTGCTATGAATCATCATATTTGTACGAGTAACGCACCCTCGCAATGCTCAAGCATTGCGTCTCGAACATGCTCATGACAAGTCATAACTATAATTTGCCTTTCACTCGATAAGGATGCGAGCAGCTTGGTTACTGCATGCAGCCTGCCTTTGTCGAAATTAACAAACACATCATCCAGCATAAGAGGAAGCTTCGCTCCACTTGTTGCTTCCTCCGCCAAAGCAAGGCGCATCGCCAAATAAACCTGCTCCGCTGTTCCTCTGCTTAACATTCCGCTGTCGATGAGACGGTGCTCCGCTGTTTCCAGCCTGATTCCCGGTTCGCCTGGCGTTGTAAGTACCCGAATATATTTGCCACCTGTCAGCTCCATCATAAAGCGCGACGCATTGCGAAGCACGACAGGCTGACGCTCTTCTTCATAAACACGTTTAGTTCGGCTAATTAATGCTGCACTAATAGAAAGGACCGCATACCGCTCTGCATCCTTCTCGATCTGGGCAACCGTCATCGCTTTATCAGAAAGCAGCCTTTGATGCTCCTCTTCCTGCAGAAGATGGTCTAGCGACTGCCGCACTCTCCCCCGCTTTTCAAGCTGTTCCTGCTTTTGCCGCTCCAGCTCTTTCAGCTCCGTCTGCGACTCCAAATGCAGCTGCTGCAGCTGCTCTTCATCATAGCTGCCAAACAAATGCTCGAGCTCGGAAATTCTCTCCGCTGACATGCCAGCCGTTATTTCCAACGCAAGCTTCGACAACTCAAGCTCAAGCGCCGTCCATATCCTATGATGCGAAATAGCCAGCTCATATTGGGCTTCACTTGATAGACCAGCCGCTTCCACTGCAATCAACACTTGGCTCTCTAGCCCAAGCTGCCGGGATTCAGCAGCCTGCTGCGCCATGCGCAGCTCATCGCGGCGCGCAATAATAGCGCGCGCTTCTTGTTTGGCTGCAGCATGGCGGCGAATTTCGGCATGCAGCAGGCGCAGCGCGAGGGCTGGGTCAGCAGCAGCCGCTGCGGCAGCTTCCTTGAAATGCCCGCACAGTTCAGCTGCTTGCGCAGCGAAAGCAGCCAGCTGTTTGCCTGCGGCGGCTTGTTTCGCCGACAGCCGGTCATAATGCTGCAGCCGCTGCAAAGCTTGCTCGGCAAGCTCGAATGCTTCGAGCGCAGCGGCCGGCGACATTCCCGCCGGCAGTGAGCGAGCTGCAAGCCAGTCAGCCCACTGATGGGCGATGGCTTGCCTTGCTTGTGCAGCAGCGGCGGCAGCCTCGCTGCGTCCTGCAGCGTGCGCGCGCAGCCGCTCTAGGCGGCGGGCGAGCTCGCTGCTATGGTCGATGAGGCGCTCGCTGCGCTGCAGCGCCTCGAGACGGGCTTCGACTGCGGCGCGCAGCTGTGTGCGTGCTTGTTCCGCAGCGAGCAGATGCTCTGGCGAGCTGTAATGCTTTGCCGCAAGCAGGGCAGCCGCTGCCTCTTGCGGATTATGTACAATCATCTCTAAAGCTTGATGCACTCGTTTTTCTCGTTCATTAAGTTCCGTGCCAGTAAGCGCAGCTGCTCCGCCGCGCCCTCGCGAACGTCCGCGTCCACGCAGCTGATCGCTGCTCTCGCCTGCTGCTGCATTCCCAGCGCCGCGACTCCGCAGCAGCGCCACAACAACAAACGCAAGCGCCGCTCCCGCCAGCGCCAGCGCAGCAATACCTGCACCGCGCCCTGCTCCGCCAAGCGCGGCAGCTCCAAGCGCCAGCGCGGCTCCGCCCGCTCCTGCCGCCGCAGCCCACCAAGGGCCGGCTCCGCCTCGGCCCGAAGCTGCCGCGCCGCGGCCAGCCGACTCGCTATCGCTTGCGGCTGCAGCGGCTCCGGCAGAGCGCGCGCGCTCGAGCTCCCACTCGCGCAGCGCGCTATCGAGGGCGTTCCACGCCCCTTTCAGCGCATCTCGCGTGCGCGGCAGCACCTCAAATCCGGTGCCGCCCTCCTGCTCGCTGCGCTCCTTCTCCCGTGCGGCGGCAGACCTCGCCTCCTCCAAAGCGATAGACGCTTCCTGCTCCTGCTGCTTAAGCGTCTCAAGCTCAGCCGCGAATCGCTCCTCTCCTCGCGCGTGCTCAAGCTCCTGCTGCCTGGCGCTGCGCACAAAGTCACGATCGGCTATCGTAACGTGAAGCTCCCTCAGCTGACGCTCTGTCCATTCCGGCGCGATGCTGGTAACGAGCCTCGCAATCATCTCATCATGCTCGCGAAGCTCTGATTCCAGCTCTATGCTGTCCTGCTTCAGCTGGCGCATACTCTCAGCTGCCTGAAGCAGTGCTTCCGTCTCATCTCCAATACGGAGAAGCTGCTCATCATAACTTATCGCTTCAAGCTGCAGCTCTATCAGCAGCGCTTTCTGCCTTTGCTTCTCAGCTTCTTCGCGCAGCTCAGCTCTTTGCCTTTGCAGCTCGTCCCATTCCTTCTCCGCATGCGGCGAGAGCTCTGCAGCGTAAGCGACTTGCTCGCGCTCAATCATCAGCTGCTGCTTGCGAATCCACAATGGCCTAGTCGTGCAAGCTTTATGAAGCAGCATTTGCCTTGCTTCTTTTGCTGGCAGCTCCAATTCCAGCTGTTGCAAGGATGCATCCAGCTGGCCCGTCTGCTGCGTCAACTGGTTGTAGGAGACAATGGCATCTGCGCGCTTCCGAAGCTGAACATCTATTTGCTCAAGCGTTTTCAAATGTTGATTAATTTGTTGATTAGCTCCGCGAGGCTTAAAGAGAAGGTCCATCTCCTGTGCTAGACGCTTCTCAGCTGCTGCTATCGATTTTCCGTTGTCCCACCCTGCTTGATACAAATATTGTCCAAGCTCTTCTCCCGACAACGCGCCGATTTCTTGCAGTTCAGTCAGCGTAATAGCGAACAACTGTCGATACAATTTTTCGCTAATGCCTCCTAGAAACTGCCGTTCCCATTCCGTTTGTGTGAGCGCTACTTCTTCGAGAGATTTATCTGCTGCAGCAATGACGCTAATGAATGGATCATTTAACAATTCGTCATTGCCAGCTGCATGGCTTAAAGCGCGCAGCTTAAGCTTGCCTAATCCGTCAGCCACATATCGCTCAACCACGTATGCTTCATCTTCTGCACTTTGAAAAAACATCCGACCGCCATGCTTGCCGCCATTCACCGGTTCTTGCCGCTCATTCGACTGTCCGCGTTTGGCAAAACCAAAAAGCATCGATCGGATAAAGCCGAACATCGTGCTTTTTCCCGCTTCATTTGGACCATATACGATAATGACCGCCGCATCGAGCGGTATTTGCTTCCTATATAGCTGTCCGAAACCGTCAATTTCAGCCTTCAAAAGCTTCATGCTACCTGTCATCTCCTATAGGCTTATGCAGAAACAAGCTGCACTCGCCCTATCATCATCCGCCACGTTCATGATCATGAAGCAAACCAAGCGTCAGCTCGCGCGCTTGCTCTAGCCAGCGCTCGGGAGGCTCGTCCCATTGGTTAAACATAAGTCTACCAAGCTTCGCATGCCCTGCTGCCGGGCTCACAGCATTTTTGGCAAAATCCTGCCATAACTTCTCATCCTCCGTTAATGCTGCGCTAAATCGAACGAGCTCTCCGGTAAAGCTGTCTTCCAACGCCAGCTCCTCCCAGTTGATCGCAGCCCCTGTGTTCACCTCTAGCCCATGCACGAAGATCCATGGTTCAGCTGATGATATCTCCCTGCCCTCCTGTAATTGCTCAAGCAGCGTTCGAACAATCGCTGGCTCCGAGAGCTTCTGATGCAGCAGCCCGCGACCTGTCAAACAAAGTCGAAGCATAACCGAGCGGCCTTCCGCTTCAGCTAATATTCTGTCAATTAAACCTTCCAATTGCTGCAAAAGCTCCTGTTCTGTACTCAGCTCAGAGATGGAGCAGTCATACTCGTGCCACCTGACTTCATCTAGCGGCATAAAGGTCAGCTCTACCGCTCTTGCAGCGGTTACCTCCACCAAGTAACAGCCCTTTGCTCCTACTTCACGCGGATTTCTTCCTTGTGTGTTGCCTGCGTATACGACATGAGGGTATTCATGCAGCACCCTTCGTTTATGAATATGGCCTAGCGCCCAATAATCGAAGCCCTTGCCCCCAATAAGCTCGCCCAGCGAGCATGGCGCATACGGGTCATGCGTTCCATCGCCATCAACATTTCCGTGCAGCAGCGCGATATGAAAGGGTGCTTCCTGCTGTATTTTATAAGCCGCAGCTATATTTTCCGAGACGACGCGTTTTCCGTATGACCTTCCGTAAACAAATGCAGCCAGCTCACCGTTAGTACGGTAAGCCGGCCGATATTCCATTTGATCCGCTCCAAATATATGCACGTTTGCCGGCAGTTCTAAGTCTGCTCGCTCGCCATTTAACGGGTCGTGATTTCCATGGATTACATATACGGATATTCCATGCTCCTGCAGCTTTTGCCACTCTCGTACGAGCATAAGTTGTGCTCTGAGCGAACGGTCTGCTTCATCGAACAAATCGCCAGCCAGCACGATAAAATCCACCTGCTCGCGAATGGCGGTCTGCGTTAGCTGACGCAGCGCTGCAAAGGTGGACTCGCTGAGCACCTCTCGCACCTGATCCGGAGCCTTCGCAAGCCCTCGGAAAGGGCTGTCTAAATGCAAATCTGCTGCATGGATAAATCGAAAAGGTACCGACATTTTATAACCGCCTATTCCGATAGAATGAGCCGTTATTCCGGCTTCATATGAATATAAACTTTTTTCAGCTGTGCAATCACTCGTTGAAGTGAATATACCTTTTTGGCTTTATCTGAACCAGACCTTGCCAGATGATAGCGATAAGTGGGATCGGTTACGACCTTCTCCAGCGCATCAGCAAGAGCTGTCGCATCTTCCGGCGGTACTAACAATCCATTAACGCCATCTTCGATTTGCTCGGCAATGCCTCCTACATTCGTGCCGACAAGCGCAAGCGAGCATAAAGCAGCTTCTGCGAACACAGAGCCGAAGGCCTCAGCGCGAGAAGGCAATACAAATACATCAAAAAACGGCATAAACTCTTCCGGATGCAGCATATAGCCGTAAAAGATAATATCATCATACAAATCAAGCTCAACTGCTAATGCTTCAAGCTCCTCGCGAATCGGTCCATCGCCAATGATATGAAGAACAAACGGATGACCCTTTTGCTTAAGCTCTGCACATGCGCGCAGCAGAACATCAAGTCCTTTGGCAGGGACGAGCCTGCACACCGTAATGAGCTGCGTTACCGCATTCTCATGGGATATCGGTTTAAATCGTTTCTCGTCAAAACCATTTGGAATAACCTTTATTTTCTCTGGATGCTTGATATGAGGAGCGATATAGGTACGGAAGGACTCGGAAACGGTCAGCAATTGATCCGCCTTCGCCTCCAGCTCGCCATAAAGACTCATAAGAAACCGGTGTTCAGGTCCGCCCTCTTTAATCTTGCCGTTTAGAATAAGCTCCCGTTCATAGCTGGAATGGATCGTCATCGCAAGCGGAGTATCTGGAAATAGCTGCTTCATGACAAGTCCAGCAATCGGATGATGCGCATGTATAATATCGTATGGTTTTTTGATCCGCATCTTTGTCCACCATACGTAATCTTTATACGTTTGAATATATTTATCGACCATTACATTTCCGCTGTAGATCGTATGATCAAAGGTTTCGAATGTCACTTCTTCCTGCCCTTTGCTTCTTACTCGCTTAGGCAGAGAGAACAATTCCATTTGCCAACCAAACTTAATGAATCTATCTTGAATATACGGGATCATGGAAGAAACTCCGCCCGGCTGCTCCGGTGGAAAAAATAACGCTTGTAAAATATTCATGTGTCCCATCCTTTCAACGTAAAACATGTATTCCAACTATTCGTTCACCGTAAAACATGATATATTAGAACATATGTTTCTGTAAAGCTATTGAAACTAATACTAGATAACGGTGGGTAACTCATGACTCTTACACAATGGCTTTCAGGCCCAAATGGACAACTGCTCTCTTCATCGGCGGTCATCGTCATTCTGATCTTAATGCTCTTCATGTCGGTTCGGCTTTATGTAAGCTACCGCAACAAACGAATTTATCGCTTGCTCATTACAGCCATCCCAATCATTATTATTAAGCAATGCCTGCTCGTCGTGCTTGCTTATCCAGGCTGGTCATTATCACCATTTCTACATTTAGCCTTTACCATACTTCAAATCCTATCTTTTATTATTATAAACTTTGTTTTCATGAAATTATATACTCATCGAACGGCACAGCTTAAAGTCATTCCCTTTATCATTATGAGTATGATGACATTCGTTATTGCAGGCATACAATTTGCGATTATGCCCAATTCGATGGACACGGTCGTTCATGCGCAAGCTTTTACATACCCGGCACTCGATTTCTATGGATTAATCGTTATTTTCATGATTATGCTTGATACGAGAAGCGCCCACATGAGCTCCAAATATTACGCGAGCTTAATCGTGTTTTTTGCAAGCGAGCTTGCTAGGCTGTCGAATGCCTATGTATTTCATGGCTCATTGACTTGGTTGCTGACGATTAGCCAGCTGCTGCCGATTGTGTATTATACCCTATTGTTTATCCTCTTGTTCGAGTGGGTAATCGAGAGGTTGATGTTTACCTATCAATCGTCTATTATGGATGGCTTGACTGGATTGTATAATCGGCGCCATTTCTCTTCGAAGGCGGAGCAGCTGCTTCAGAGCAACAAGCCGATGGCTATTATTTTTTGCGATATCGACAACTTCAAGAAATTGAATGATACCCATGGCCACCATAAAGCCGATGGCGTACTGAAGCAGGTTTCCGAGATTATTAAGGAAGAATCGAGCGGCATCGGATCAGCGGGCCGTTATGGCGGAGAAGAGCTGCTAAGCTGCATTAGCACGGAGCGCGTAAAACCTGAAATTGTAGCTGAATCCATTCGGCGCAGAGTCGAGCAGGAAACGATGGTTACAATAAGTGTCGGCTTCAGCACCTCCAAAGAAAGCAAGGCTGTTCAAGAAATGATTAAGCAGGCTGACGAAGCGATGTACTATTCCAAAACGACGGGCAAAAATAAAGTAACCCCGTTCAAATCATCAGCTGCTTCCAAAAAATCAAAAGCATAAACAATGAAAAGGCACTGATCATAAGGCGTTTGGGACTGACCCCCATTTGTGAGACAGGGATCAAAACACCTTCAAGTTTAAACGGCCAGTCGCCTGTAATCAATCGGCGACTGGTTCTTTAGTTTCGTTTGAATACGAATTGCGTTATAGTAAGTGATGTAGTCTCGAACGGTCTGTTCA